>JBDTUO010000204.1:0-5922 GCA_040007675.1 Rubrivivax sp. | reverse complement strand
ACGGCGGCTTCTGCTCGGTCAACATGGCCGCCGGCATGATCTACACGATCGGCGGCTCGTTCTGGGAGTTCGGCGGGCCGGACCTGGCGCGCGCCAGGCTGTTCGTGATGATAGGCACCGCCGAGGACCACCACAGCAACCCGCTGAAGGCGTCACTCTCGCAGTTCAAGCGCGACGGCGGACGCTTCGTCGCGATCAACCCGATCCGCACCGGCTACGCCGCGATCGCCGACGAGTGGATCCCGATCCGGCCGGGCACCGATGGCGCGCTGTTGCTCGCGATCATCCGCGAGCTCATCACGCTCGGCCTGTTCGACCGCGAGTTCGTCGCCCGCTACACGAACGCCGGCCAGCTGGTGAACCAGGACGAGGCGAGCGATGAGTTCGGGCTGATGGCGCGCAAGCCCGACGGCGCGATCCACAACCCGCTGCGGCCGCACAACTTCACCTGGTGGGACCGCCACACCGACGCGCCGGTGGCCGATCACGCCGAAGGCAGCGACCCGCGGCTGTTCGGCAGCTACACCCTGCCCGACGGCACCCCCGTCAAACCCGCGTTCCAGCTGCTCGCCGACCGGGTGCAGGACAGCACGCCCGAATGGGCCGAAGGCATCACCGGCATTCCCGCCGCGACGATCCGCCGCCTGGCCCACGAGATGGGCATGACGGCGCGCGACCAGACGATAGAGCTGCCGATCGCGTGGACCGACTGGTGGGGGCGCGAGCACAACAAGGTCACCGGCAACCCGGTCGCATTCCACGCGATGCGCGGGCTGGCCGCGCACAGCAACGGCTTCCAGACCGTGCGTGCGCTGGCGTGTCTGATGTCGCTGCTCGGCACCATCGACCGGCCGGGAGGTTTCCGCCACAAGGCGCCTTACCCGCGAGCGGTGCCGCCGAACGCGCGCCCGCCGAAGGGCCCGGCGTCGATCAAACCGAACACGCCGCTCGACGCCCCGCCGCTCGGCTGGCCCGAAACCCCTGAAGACCTGTGCGTCGACGACGCCGGCGAGCCGGTGCGCATCGACAAGGGTTTCTCGTGGGAGTACCCGCTGTCGGCCCACGGGCTGATGCACAACGTGATCGGCAACGCCTGGCGCGGCGACCCGTACCCGATCGACACGCTGATGCTGTTCATGGCCAACATGGCCTGGAACTCGAGCATGAACACCGGTGAGGCGCGCCGCATGCTGGCTGACAGACACGTCGGCGGCGAACACGACGGCGAGCACAAGATCCCGTTCATCGTCGTGTGCGACACCTTCCAGTCGGAGATGACGGCCTTCGCCGACCTGATCCTGCCCGACACCACCTACCTCGAGCGGCACGACGTGATGTCGATGCTCGACCGGCCGATCAGCGAGTTCGACGGCCCCTGCGACTCGGTGCGCGTGCCGGTGCTGCCACCGAAGGGCGAGTGCAAGCCGTTCCAGGAGGTGCTGGTCGAGCTGGCCGGGCGGCTGAAGCTTCCGGCCTTCACCGCCGCCGACGGCAGCCGCAAGTACACGGGCTACACGGATTTCATCGTCAACTACGAGACCGCGCCGGGCTCGGGCATCGGCTTCCTCACCGGCTGGCGCGGCGCGAACGGCGACCAGTCGCTGCGCGGCGAACCGAACCCGCGCCAGTGGGAGATGTACGCCGCCAACAACTGCGTGCACCACCACCCGATGCCGCCCGAGATCCAGTACATGCGCAACTGGAACCGCGGCTACATGGACTGGGCGCAGGCCAAGGGCCTGCGGCGCGACCATGACCCGATCGTCATCCACCTGTACTCGGAGTTCATCCAGCGCTTCCGGCTCGCCGCGCAGGGCAAGGGCGACGGGCGCAAGCCGCCCGCGCGGCTGCGTGCGCGCGTCGAACGGTTCTTCGACCCGCTGCCGCTGTGGTACCCGCCGCTGGAGGTGCAGGCGAGCGACCGCGATGCGTTCCCGCTCGCCGCGGTGACGCAGCGCCCGATGGCGATGTACCACTCGTGGGATTCGCAGAACGCGTGGCTGCGCCAGATCCACGCGCACAACGTTCTGCACGTCAACACCAGGACCGCCCTCGACGCGGGCATCGTCGATGGTGGCTGGATGTGGGTCGAATCGATGTGGGGCAAGGTGCGCTGCCTGTGCCGCCACAGCGAATCGGTCGAGCCGGGCACGGTGTGGACCTGGAACGCGATCGGCAAGTCCAAGGGCGCATGGGCGCTGTCGGCCGACGCCAACGAGTCGCAGAAAGGCTTCCTGCTGAACCACCTGATCAGCGAGGAGCTGCCGGCCGACGACGACGGCCGGCGCAGCTCCAACTCCGACCCCCTCACCGGCCAGGCCGCCTGGTACGACGTGCGGGTGCGCATCCGCCGCGCCGAACCGGGCGAGCCGGCACAGACCTTCCCGCAGTTTCCCGGCGTGCCGCCGCTGCCCGGCATGGCGCCGCCGCGCCGGACCGGTTGGCGCGCCTGGTTCGCCGGCCGAGCTGACCCCGGAGATCCCCGATGACCCAGCTCGCCCTGGTCATCGACCTCAACGTCTGCGTCGGCTGCCACGCCTGCGTGACCTCGTGCAAACAATGGAACACCTCGGGCAGCGCCGGGCCGCTGGTCGATGAACACGCCTACGGCGCCGACCCCACCGGCACCCTCTTCAACCGCGTGCTGAGTTTCGAGGTCGGCGAGTTCCCCGACACGCAGACGGTGCACTTCCCTAAGAGTTGCCTGCACTGCGAAGACCCGCCGTGTGTGCCGGTGTGCCCGACCGGCGCCAGCTACAAGCGCAAGGAAGACGGCATCGTGCTGGTCGACTACGACAAGTGCATCGGGTGCAACTACTGCGCCTGGGCCTGCCCCTACGGCGTGCGCGAACTCGACGAGCAGCGCAAGGTGATGACCAAGTGCACGCTGTGCGTCGACCGCGTGTACGACACGCAGTTGCCCGTGGCCGAGCGCAAGCCGGCCTGCGTGATGGCCTGCCCGACCAGCGCCCGCCTGTTCGGCGACGTGCACGACCCGGCGAGCGACGTCTCGGTCGCGATCCGCGAGCGGGGCGGCTACACGCTGATGCCGGAGGCCGGCACGATGCCGGCCAATCATTACCTGCCACGGCGCAAACACGACAACCGCACGCACCCCGAGCAGCTGGTGCGCGCCGAGAATCCCTTGCGGGTCGAAGGCCGCGAGCCCTCGAACGGCGCCGGCCTGCCGACCGCGCCGCCGCCGCTCGACGCGGATTGGGAACACTGAGCGTGAGATCGGCGGATTCGAGATGAGGCCGCCCTGGTCGATGGTGATCTTCACCACGCTCGCGGGTGCCGCTCAGGGGCTGCTGCTGGTGCTGGTCGGGCTCGACGCGGCGACGCGGCTGGAGCTCCTGGCGCCGCCGCCGGCGGCCTTCTGGCTCGTCGGCGCCGCGATGGTGCTGGTCGGCGCGGCGGCGGGGCTGGTGGCGTCGATCTTCCACCTCGGGCGGCCGCTGCGCGCCTGGCGCGCGGCGTCGCAGTGGCGCAGCTCATGGCTGTCGCGCGAGGTGATCGTGCTGCCGGCGTTCATGGTCGCCGTGCTGGTGTGGGGGCTGGCGCACCGGGCCGGCGCACCGGCCGCACCGACCGCGCTCGCAGGCGCGGTCGCCGCGCTGCTGGCAATGGCGCTGTTCGTCTGCACCAGCATGATCTACGTCGCCGTGAGAGTGATCCGCGAATGGGCCAGCCCGTTGACGCTGGTGAACTTCGCGTTGCTCGGGCTGGCGTCGGGCACGACGCTGGCCAGCGTGCTCGCCGCCGTCGCCGCGCCCGCCTGGCTGCCCGGCCTGGCCGCGGCGGCCGCCGCGACGACCACGCTGGGTGCGCTGACGCGCGGCGCCAGCGCCTGGCGCAACGCGACGCTCAGGCCCAAGACCACGCTGCAGACCGCGATCGGCGTGCGCCACCCGCGCATCGTGCAGCAGTCGCAAGGGGCGATGGGCGGGTCATTCGGCACCCGCGAGTTTTTCCACGGCGCCAGCGAGCGCACGCTGACTCTGCTGCGCTGGGGCGTCGCGCTGGGCGCGTTCCTGCTGCCGGTGGTGGTGCTGGCGCTGCTGTCTTTTGCCGCCTCGACCGGCGGCGACGCCCGGCGATGGTCGGTCGCCGTTCTGGTGGTGCTGGCGGCGCTGCAGTACCTGGGCCTGCTCGGCGAGCGCTGGCTCTTCTTCGCCGAAGGCCAGCACCCGCAGAACCTGTATCACCAGCGCGATTCCTGAGAGGCCGCCTCGGCGCAGGCGGCCTACACTGGAGCGCAGAGCAGCGTCGGAGCCCAGCCATGAGCAGCAACAGCAGCAGCAACGCCCCCTTCCTGATGAACTGCTGGTACGTCGCGGCCTGGGACCACGAGCTCATCGACGGCACGCTGCTGGGGCGTCAGCTGCTAGAGAAGCCCGTGCTGCTCTACCGCGGCGAGAGCGGCCGCGTGGTGGCGCTGGACAACCGCTGCTGCCACCGCGGCGCCAAGCTCAGCAACGGCCGGCGCGAAGGTGACTGCATCCGCTGCATGTACCACGGGCTGAAGTTCGACCCGAGCGGCAAGTGCATCCAGATCCCCGGCCAGGACCAGGTGCCCGAGCGCATGGGCGTGCGCGCCTACCCGGTGGAAGAGCGCCAGCACCTGATCTGGATCTGGATGGGCGACCCGTCGCGCGCCGACCCGTCGCTCATCATCGACATCCCCTACCTGGACCACCCGGGCTGGCGCGGCCTGCCCGGCTACCTGCACTACGACGCCGACTACCGTCTGATCGTCGACAACCTGTCGGACTTCGCGCACCTGGCCTTCGTGCACACGCACACGCTCGGCGGCTCGGAGGAGTACGCGTACACCACCCGACCGGTGGCGGTCGAGCGGCTGGACGACGGCTTCAGGGTCGAACGCTGGAGCATGAACTCGGCGCCGCCGCCGTTTCACCGCAAAGTGGTGCGCGGCGACGCGCCGGTGGACCGCCGCAACATCGGCCGCATGCACGTGCCCGGCATCTTCTTCCTCGAGACGCTGTTCGCGCCCGCCGGCAGCGGGGCTGAACAGGGCAGGCTCGACGGTGCGCGCCAGTACCGCAACTGCCAGTTCTTCACACCCGAGACGCGGCGTCGCACGCATTTCTTCTGGAACTACCTGCACGACAGCGACCTGACCGACCCCAACGTGGCGCTGTCGCTGCGCAACAGCATGCTCGAAGGCTTCATGGAGGACAAGTTCATCATCGAAGGCCAGCAGGAGATGCTGGACGCCGACCCCGACTTCAAGATGACCGGCATCGTCGCCGACGCGCCGCTGGCGCACTTCCGGCGCGTGCTGCAGCGGCGCATCGACGCCGAGCAGGCCGAGCTCGACGCCGCGGCCGCGCGCTCGATCCCGCCGCGCCCGCCGGCCGCAGCGGCCGCAGCGGCCGCATCGGCCGCATCGGCCGCACCGCAAGCGGTCGGCGCGGGCCCCTGACGGCACGCTGCGCGGCGTCGCGGGCAAGCCCCGACCCCGCGCGCCCGTGGGGTCGACTCAGGCGGCTTTGCGGCGCTGAAGGATCGCCGTCTGGTGCTCGAAATCCATCGGCACCGAGCTGTGTTCGTGCACGATCCGCAGCACGTGGCCGCTGACCTTCAGCGCCCAGGTGAGCCGGTTCTGCATCTCGCGCAGCGGCGCACCCGCGGCGTCGACCGCCGCGTAGGTCACGATCGTGCTGACCACCGCCGAGTCCCGCGCCTCCGAGGTCGTGACGTCGTCGAACGTCACCTGCACCCGTTCGCTGCCGAGCGAGGTGAACCAGCCCTCGACGGCCCGTTGCCAGGCCTCGGCCCCTTCGTAGGACCAGACGCCCCAGGCGTCGAACACGCGCACCTGCGGGTCGTACAGCCGCATCAGGGCCTGCACGTCCTTCTTGTGCACGGCCGTGCGGTACGACTCCAGCACGCGCG
>JBDTUO010000203.1:0-5930 GCA_040007675.1 Rubrivivax sp. | reverse complement strand
TGCCGGCCGCACCGACGATGCCGCGCGGCTGGCGCACACGCTCAAGGGCCTGGCGGCGACGCTCGGCGCGTCGACGCTGGCGGGCGTCGCGGCCGACGCCGAGCAGGCGCTGCGTGGACCCACCGACGCCAGTGATGCGGCCTCCCGCGCCGGCGACGCGAGTGCCGCGCTGCAGGCGGCGCTGAGCCGGGCGGTGCCCGCGTTGAAACGCCTGTGCGAAGGCGCCGAGGCGTTCACGCCCACCCCGATCCCGTCCGACGCGGCGCTGCCAGCGGCGCCCGAGGCGCTGGGCGAGGCCCTGCGGAACCTGGCGGCATTGCTGCGCGACGCCGACATGGAGGCGCTTGCAGTGCTGGAGCAACTGCGCGGCCGCGGCGCGGCGCGCGCCGCACAGTTCGAGCCGCTCGACGATGCGGTCACGCGGCTGGACTTCGACGCCGCGCTTTGTGTCTGCCAAGCGTGGCTGAAGGAGATCGGCGCATGACTCCCACACCACGCGTGCCGGCTGAGCTTGCACGGCTGTTCGGCCGGCGGCCAAAGCTGCTCGTCGTCGATGACCAAGCGGCCAACGTGCAGGCGCTGTACCAGGCTTTCGCCGACGACCACCAGGTCTTCATGGCGACCAGCGGCGAGCAGGCGCTGGAAGTCTGCCGCGCCAAGCAGCCGGACCTCGTGCTGCTCGACATCGTGATGCCCGGCATGGACGGCCACGAGGTGTGCGCCGCGCTGAAGGCCGACCCGGCCACCTGCGACACGCCGGTGATCTTCGTCACCGCGCACCACGACGACGCGGCGGAAGCGAAGGGCCTGGACCTCGGCGCGGTCGATTTCATCTCCAAGCCGATCAACCCCAGGATCGTGCGCGCCCGCGTGCGCACCCACCTGATGCTCAAGGGCCAGTCCGACCTGCTGCGCCAGTGGGCGTACCTGGACGGCCTGACGCAGGTCGGCAACCGGCGCTCGTTCGACGAACGGCTGAGCGCCGAGTGGGGGCGCGCGTGCCGGCAGAAGTCGCCGCTCAGCGTGGTGATGCTCGATGTCGACTTCTTCAAGCGCTACAACGACCACCACGGCCACCAGGCCGGCGACGACTGCCTGTTCCGGGTCGCGTCCGCACTGCGTGACGGCCTGCGCCGGCCGACCGACCTGCTCGCGCGCTACGGCGGTGAGGAATTCGTCGCGCTGCTGCCCGACACCGATGCCCACGGCGCGCTCGCGGTCGCCACCGAGCTCGGGCGCCGCGTGCGGGCGCTCGCGATTCCCCACGCGGCATCCGAAGTCGGGCCGGTCGTGACGGTCAGCGGCGGTGTGGCGACGTGGGAGGCCGCCAGCGGCGACGACGCCGCCGCGCTGCTGCGCGCCGCTGACGCCCAGCTGTATGCCGCCAAGTTGCAGGGTCGTGATCGCGTGATGGCGCAGGCGCGTGCGGCGCAGCCGGTGGGCTGACAACGTCGACGCGCACGCGGCCGGGCCCGTCAGCGAGCTGTCCCGCCGTCGTCCTACAGCGGCGCGCGCCATGCGCTGCCTGACCCGCAGCCCGGGCGGGTGCGAACATGCCGCGCTACGCCCTTTACCGATTCCACGATGTCCGCTGCCCGCGCTGCTCCCGTTACCGACACCGTCACCGCCGCCCCCGAATCCGAACCGGGCCGGCGCGGGTTCGCCGTCGACTGCACCCTGGCCTACGACTTCCCGCAGTCGACCAGCCTCGTGTTTCAGGTGCACGCGCTGCACGGGCGCGACCAGCAGGTGCTGGCCGAGGCGCTCGAACTGACGCCAGCGGTCGAGAGCCGGGTCTTCCTCGATCCGCTGCACCACCACCGGTTCCTGCGCCTGCAGGCGCCGCCCGGCCCGCTCACGCTGCGCTACCGCGCGCAGGTGCAGGTGCTGCCCCGCGCCTGGCCGGCCGATGCGCCGGAGGCGTCGGTGCAGGACCTGCCCGACGAGGTGCTGCACCATCTGCTGCCGACCCGCTTCTGCGAATCGGACCTGCTGGCGAATGCCTCGCTGCGCCTGTTCGGTGGCCTGCCGCCGGGCCGCGCGCGCGTGCAGGCGATCGCCGACTGGATCTTCGACAACGTCGAATACCGCATCGGGGCGTCGGACTCCACGACCACCGCGCGCGATGTCTTCGTGCGCCGCGCCGGCGTGTGCCGCGACTTCGCGCACCTGGGTGCGACCTTCTGCCGCGCGCTCAACATCCCGGCCCGGCTGGTGGCGGCGTATGCGAAGTTCGGCGAGCCGCCGCCGGACTTCCACGCGCTGTTCGAGGCCTACCTCGGCGGTGAATGGATCCTGTTCGACCCGACGCGCATGGCGCCGGTCGAGGACATCGTGCGCATCGCCTCCGGCCGCGACGCCAAGGACATCGCGTTCGCGACCCTGTTCGGCCCGGCGGCGATGACGACCATGGCGCCGCTGCTCGAACCGCTCGCCGCCGCGTCGCCGGCCAAGGCGGCGCCGGCGCGGCGCCGCAAGACCGCCGGGACGGCCGCTGAGACGGCCGCGCCCGCCGCCCGGCGCGAGGGTGGCAAGCGGCGCTGACGCGCCAACCTGCGCCCCACCCCGACGGCGTTCGGGGCGCGTAGTATCCGCCGACCATCACGAGGGCCGGGGAGCAGGGGTGACCGAAGCGCTGCTGCGCGCGCAGGGATTGCGCAAGGCCTACGGCGATCGCGTCGCGGTCGCCGATGTCTCGCTCGCCGTCGGGGCCGGCGAGTTGCTGGGGCTGCTGGGGCCGAACGGCGCCGGCAAGTCCACGACGGTGGGCATGATCTCCGGGCTCACCGCGCCCGATGCCGGCGAGGTCTTCGTCCGCGGCCAGTCCCAGGCGCGCGACCCGCAGGCGTGCAAGCGGCGCATCGGGCTCGTGCCGCAGGAGCTGGCGCTGTTCGAGGACCTGTCGGCGCAGACCAATGTCGAGTTGTTCGGCGCGCTCTACGGCCTGCCCCGCGCGGTGGCGCGCAACCGCGGGGCTGACGCGCTGGCCCGCGTGGGCCTGGCCGACCGCGCGCGCGACAAGCCGGCAACGTTCAGCGGTGGCATGAAGCGCCGGCTCAACATCGCCTGCGCGCTGGTGCACGAGCCCGATGTGCTGCTGCTCGACGAGCCGACCGCCGGTGTCGATCCACAGAGCCGCAACGCGATCTTCGACACGCTGCTGGCGCTGCGCGCGGCCGGCAAGGCGCTCGTCTACACCACGCACTACATGGAGGAGGCCGAGCGGCTGGCCGACCACATCGTGATCGTCGACCACGGCCGTGTCGTCGCTGCCGGCACGCTGGCGGAGCTGCTGCGCACGCTGCCCGCCGCGCAGCGGCTGCAGCTGCACCTCGAGCACGCTGCGCCGCCCGCTCTGGTCGCGGCGCTCGAAGGCCTGGCCGGTGTGCGCCAGGTGCAGGCGACAGACCGCCGCATCGACGTCGGCGTGGACGACCTGACGCGCACCGCACCGGCCGTGTTGGCGGCCGCCGCCAGGCACGGCGTGCAGGTGCGCAAGCTCGACTCGGGCCGCGCCAACCTCGAAGACGTGTTCCTCGCACTCACCGGCCGCCAGCTGCGCGACTGAGCGCGCCGCCCCAGCGCTGCCGGCCCCTCCGTCCGTTGCCTTAAAAGCCACCCGCAAGGCCGACCCGATGCAAGCGTTCCTGGCCCTCGTCCGCAAGGACCTGCAGCAGTTCCTGGCGAACCGGCGCGCGCTGCTGCTGAGCATCGTGGCGCCGATCGTGATCGCCGCGTTCTTCGGCAGCGTGTTCGGCAGCCCGCGCGCCGCGCCATCCAGGGTGGCGGTCGCGGTGACCGACCTCGACCGCAGCGCGCTGTCGCAGGCGGTCGTGGCCGCCCTCGCCGGTGACCCCGCGCTCGACGTGGCCGCGCTCGATCAGGCGGCGGCGGCGGCCGAGGTGCGCGCCGGCAAACGCCGCGCTGCCATCGTGCTGCCGCCGGGCTTCGGCGCCGCCGCTGGCGCGGCGCTGTTCGGCGCCGGGCCGCGCCCGCAGGTGCAGTTGCTGTACGACCCGTCGCAGGCGATGGCGCTGGCGCTGGTGCGCGGGCTGCTGGCACAGCACACGATGCATCAGGTCGGACAGGCGGCGATGGGCGGCGCCGGCGTGAGTGGCGCCGCCGGCGTCTCGCCGGCTTCGGCCTCCGGGCCCGCCGGCGGCGCATTCGGCCTGCCGTTCGAGACCCAGGAGGTGGCCGCCAGCGGGCGCGAAGGCGATGCGCCCTACGACGGCTACGCGCATTCCTTCGCCGGCATGGGCGTGCAGTTCATCCTGCTGATGGGCGTCGACATGGCGATCGGCCTGCTGCTGATGCGACGCCTGGGACTGTGGGCGCGGCTGCGCGCGGCCCCGCTGTCCCGGCGCGTGCTGCTGGGCAGCCGCATCGTCAGCTGCGCGCTGATCGCATTCGGCATCTTCGTCGTCATCTACGCGGTGGCGATGGCGGTGTTCGGCGTGCGCGTGCAGGGCAGCTGGATCGGTTTTGTCGCCGTGCTGGCCGCGTTCTCCTTGCTGACCGCGACCTTCGGACTGCTGATCGCCGCGCTGGGCCGCACGCCGGAGGCGACGCGCGGCCTGGCGATCCTGGCGACACTGATGCTGGTGATGCTCGGCGGCGCGTGGGTGCCGTCGTTCATCTTCCCGCAATGGCTGCAGACGGTGTCGCTCGCGGTGCCGACGCGCTGGGCCATCGACGGGCTGGACGCGATGACGTGGCGCGCGCAGCCGCTGGCGGCGGCGGTGGCGCCGGTGGCGGTGATGCTGGCGTTCAGCGCCGTGTTTGCGGCGCTCGCGATCTGGCGCTTCGACTGGCAGGAGTAGAGCGTGGCGTCGGTGGAGCGCGCTCGCGGAGCGATGACCAGCCCAGCAGGTGAGTGGGGGCCCCGATGTCGTGTCGATCGATCACTTCGTGCAGGCGTATCCGGATAAGCAATGCACTGCGTATCTGACCTGCCCGGTTTCTTCGTACCAGTAGTTCCTGGGAAGATGGCTCCCTTCCATTCGTTAGCCCGCAGTCAAAGACACCGTGCACTTCGGGAATCCCTTGAGAAGCTTTCGGTCCATCGTTACTAGCTTTGTGCCAAGACCAGTAGCGAGTGCGGCGAACTCGCAGTCATATGCCGAGCAATCGCTGTCGCGCACAAACTCCAGCACGCGTTGCGAATCGGTTTCGTGCTCGTTCCCAGCCATCAAGCTCTCGGCTTCGGCCTGCAACGCTCGGGCCTGTTCGAACGTGAGCGTCTTACGCCGCATGTATCCCGCAAGAATGTTCCTGAACTCACTCCGCCAGAGCAGCGGAGCTACCCAATCTGCGTCGCGCTCGAGAAGCGCTTCGGCATGTGCAGTGAACTCAGTGGGCAGGTACAGGTACGCCAGAACGTTCGTGTCCACCACAATCACGGGCGGCCCTCGCGCTTCATGCAGTCAATATCGCGCGCCTTGAACTTGCTCTTCGGAAGGGCCGCGCGCATGGCTCGCGCTCTCGCAATCCGTTCGGCAGGGGCAATCCTGCCGGGCAACAATACCGACTCCAAACACACAATCGCCTCACTGTTCAGGCTACGCCTGTGTGTCTCGGCAGAGGCCTTCAGCCGGTGGTATACCTCGTCGGGAATGTTCTTCAGGGTCAACGTCGTGGCCATGTCGGGCTCCATCCAAAGTGGAACCATTATGGTGTCGCTTGGCGTGGCCGTCAAACTGCGGGCTCACCCACTGGTTGGTCGAACAGCGAGCGGGTGAGGTCGTTGTCCTGCAGCAGGCGGCGGAACTTCAGCAAGGTCGCGGCGTCGGGCACCGGCTCTCGCGACAGGTCGACGCCGACGAAGTCGCGCAGTGCCTGGCTGTCGTACAGCGCGTCTTCCAGTGCCTCGTCAGCCAGGCCGTACCACTGCTGCAAGCAGTACATGCGCAGCATCTTCGCCACGCCGA
>JBDTUO010000202.1:0-5952 GCA_040007675.1 Rubrivivax sp. | reverse complement strand
TCACTTCGTTCTGGAAATAGGCGAACGCCTTGTCCTGCAGGCGCTGCAATTGCCGTCCGCCTGAATCTGGATGACCGAGCGACGGGGAACGCATGGGCGGAATCGAGGTCTGTCTCTCGGGAGCGGCAAGTGGTGACGGATCGATGGCGCACGGCGTGCGCTTTCGATTCAGGATCATCGTACGCCGCTCGCCGTGAAACGTGCGCATGCGGGGCGTTTCGACCCCCTGCACGTCACGCTACAGATTGCCGTCGACAGGACTCGCCATGCCCGATCTTGCTTCCGCTTCGATCCCTTTCGCCGACATGCAACAGCGCTGCCTGCTCTCGAACGGCGCCTGCAGCGTGATGCTCAGTGACACCGGAACGGGCTTCACGCGCTGGCGCGACCTGGCCGTCACGCGCTGGCGCGAAGACGCGACGTGTGACCCCTGGGGCAGCTACCTTCTGCTGCGCGACGAAGATAGCGGCGCTGTGTGGTCGGCGACGCGCCAACCGTTCGGCGGCACGGCGCAGAAGATGCTGGTGCACTTCGCACCCGGCCGTGCCGAGTTCGTTCGCCACGAGGGCACGCTTCACAGCACCCTGCAGGTCGCCGTGGCCTGCGAAGCCGACATCGAGTTGCGCCGCCTCACGCTGAGCAACAGCGGCCACACGCCGCGCCGCGTGTCGCTGACCTCGTACACCGAACTCGTACTCGGCGCGGCCGGTGCCGACGCCTCCCATCCGGCGTTCTCGAAGATGTTCGTGCAGACCGACTGGGATGCAGCGCGCGGCCTGTTGCTTGCCACGCGGCGGCGACGCGCCAGCAGCGAGCCGCAGATCTGGGCCACCCACGCCCTCCAGATCGAAGGTCAACCGATGGATGGCGCCATCGAATTCGAGACCGACCGCGCGCGCTTCCTCGGCCGCTGCCGTACGCTGCGCGATGCGCTGGCGATGCAGCCGGGCGCGGCGCTGTCGAACACCACCGGCTGCGTGCTCGATCCGGTGTTCAGCCTGCGCCGGCACGTCACGCTCGCGCCCGGCGCCAGCATGAGCTTCCTGCTCTGGACGCGGCTGGCCGATGGACGCGAAGGCGCGCTCGCGCTGACCACGGAACTCGGCGATGCGAACGCCGCCATGCAACTGCTGGCCGACGCCGCGCGTCACGCCGCGGACGAGCAGGCGAGCTTGGGCATCGATGCGGCGCAAGCCGCGCGGTTCGCGCACTGGCTGGGCGCGTTGTTGGTCACCGATCCGCGCCAGCGCGCCGCGCCCGACCTGCTCGCGCGCGGTTGCGGCGGCCCGCCCACGCTGTGGGCCGCCGGCATCTCAGGCGATCGTCCGATCGTGCTGCTGCGGCTGGCCGCGCCGGCCGAACTGCCGCGCGTGCACGAGTTGCTGCGGGCGCAGGCGGACTGGCGCGGCCAGCGTTTCGGTGTCGATGTAGTGCTGCTGAATGCGGCGGTCGGCACCGATGGCGATGCGCTGAACAGCGCGCTCGCGCCGTTGGTGGCCGGCCAGCAGGCGCATTCGAGGGCCGACGCCACGGCAGCCAAGGCCGAGCTGTTCGCGTTGCGCGACGACGCGCTCGGCGACGAACTGCGCAACGGTCTGCTGACCGCGGCGCGTGTGCTGGTGGATGCCGACCCACCCTCGCCCAACATTGGCATTGTCGCGACGGCGCCCAACGCGCCGAGCGCGCCTATCCGTGCGAGCACACCTGCGCCGATGACCGACACGCCGGCGAGTGCACCCTCGAGCAGCGCGGCCAGCGCGCCCGAATTCGCCAACGGCAGTGGCGGCTTCATCGACGCCGGTCGCGCGTACCGCATCGATCTCGACGCCGCGCGCACCACGCCGGCACCGTGGGTCAACGTCATCGCCAATCCCAACTTCGGCTTCGTGGTGTCGGCCGAGGGTGGCGGCTACGCCTGGTCGCAGGACAGCCAGCAGAATCCGCTGACGCCGTGGCCGAACGACCCGGTCAGCGACGGCCCGCACGAGGTGCTGTACCTGCGCGACGAGGCCAGCGGCGCGCTGTGGAGCGCCACCGCACTGCCGATCCGTATCGCCGGTGCCGCGTACTCGGCCACGCACGGCAAAGGCTGGAGCCGCTTCACGACCGATGCCCACGGCATCGAGCTGGCGCTGACCGTGTGCGTGCCGACTGCCGACCCGGTCAAGCTGTCGCGGCTGCGCCTGTGCAACCGTTCGGCACACACGCGGCGGCTGTCGGTCACCGCGTATGTCGAATGGGCGCTGGGCGCGAACGGCAGCACGCCGGCGCCGTTCGTGATCACGTCGCGCGACGCGCCCACCGGCGCGCTGCTGGCGTGCAACTCGTGGCGCAGCGATTTCGGCGAGCGGGTTGCGTTCATCGACATGGCCGGCGGGCAGCATTCGATGAGCGGCGATCGCGGCGAGTTTCTCGGCCCGCTCGGCGCACTCGACCGGCCGGCCGCGCTGCAAGCCGACACGCCGCTGTCGGGGTGCGTGGGCGCCGGCCTGGATCCGTGCGGCGCGTTGCAGACGCGCATCGAGCTGCCGCCGAACACGCAGATCGATCTCGTCGTGATGCTCGGCGATGGCGCGCGCGAATCCGAAGCGCAGGCGTTGATCGCAAAATACCGCGCGACCGACATCGAGCAGGTGCTCGCCGAAGTCGCCGCGCAATGGAGCGAACTGCTCGACACCGTGCAGGTGCGCACGCCCGACCGCGCGCTCGACCTCATGCTCAACGACTGGCTGCTGTACCAGGTGACGAGTTGCCGCCTGTGGGCGCGCACTGCCTACTACCAGGCGAGCGGCGCGTACGGTTTTCGCGACCAGCTGCAAGACGTGATGGCGCTGTGCGTGAGCCGGCCCGATCTGGCCCGCGAGCACCTGCTACGCGCCGCTGGGCGTCAGTTTGCGGAGGGCGACGTCCAGCATTGGTGGCTACCGCCGCATGGTCAGGGCATCCGCACGAAGATCAGCGACGACCGCCTGTGGCTCGTCTACGTGGCAATGCACTATGTCGACGTGACCGGCGACGCCGCAGTGCTCGACGAGAGGCTGCCGTTTCTCACCGGGCCGGCCATCGCTGACGGCGCCACCGACGCGTTCTTCCAGCCACACGCTTCCGACGAGACCGTCAGCGTGTACGAGCACTGCGCCCGCGCGCTCGATTCGAGCCTGACGCGCGGCGCACACGGTCTGCCGCTGATCGGCACCGGCGACTGGAACGACGGCATGAACAGCGTCGGCGAACAGGGCCGCGGCGAGAGCAGCTGGCTCGGCTGGTTCGTGCTGGCGGCGATCACGGCACTCGCGCCTTGGGCCGCGCGGCGCGGCGACACTGCGCGCGCCCGGCGCTGGCGCGCGTACGCGACCTGCATGCGTAGGGCGCTGGAGAGCGCATGGGACGGCGAGTGGTACCGCCGCGGCTACTACGACGACGGCACGCCGCTCGGCTCGCAGGAAAGCACGCAGTGCCGCATCGACACCATCGCGCAATCGTGGAGCGTGCTGGCCGGCACCACCAGCGCGCCGAATCCGGACCACGCGGCGCAGGCGATGGCCTCGGTCGACCGGCTGCTGGTGGACCATGCGCACGGCATCGCGCGACTCTTCACGCCGCCGTTCGACGACAGTGCCGAGAACCCCGGCTACATCAAGGGCTACCCACCTGGCGTGCGCGAGAACGGCGGCCAATACACGCATGGTGCGATCTGGTCGATCTTCGCCTGGGCGGGCCTCGGCGACGGTGACCGCGCCGGCGCGCTGTTCGACATGCTCAACCCGATCCGCCATAGCGACAGCAGCAACGCGGTGGCGCGCTACAAGGTGGAGCCGTACGTGGCGTGTGCCGACGTCTACTCGGTCGCGCCCTACGTCGGCCGCGGCGGCTGGACCTGGTACACCGGGTCGGCCGCGTGGCTGTACCGCGCCGGCCTCGAAGCGATGCTCGGCTTCCATCTGCGCGGCGACCAGCTGCGCATCGATCCGTGTCTGCCCAGGCACTGGCCAGGATTCGCGCTCGGCTACCGGCGGCGCGGCCGCGTGCACGCCGCTACCCAGTACGAGGTCACGGTCGAGAACCCGCGCCATGTCTGCCGCGGCGTCACGCGCATCGACCTCGACGGCGAGCCACTCGATGCCACCGGGGCAATCGCGTTGGCCGACGACGGGCGCACGCACGCTTTGCGCGTCGTGCTCGGGTAGCGCGATCATCCGCCATTGCGTCCCCGGGGCAGACGCTGGCTCCTTCGGATTCTCTCGACGACACAGCACTCGGCGCGAAGGGGCTTGTCACCGTTGTGCTCGCCCCAGATCGACGCGCTGTTGACGTCGGCCCAGGGCAAGGAACGGCTGGCCAGGCGCGGGCTGATGCCGGCACCCCTGACGCCGGCCGAACGGGAGGCGCTGCGGAAGCGCGCGTCGGCGATGGGGGGTCGGTGGCCAAGGCCTCCGGCTTGGTGCCGCCGAACGGATGGTGCATGGCGCACTGGCGGCATCGGACTTTCGGCCGAGGAGCCGCCGCAGCGCTAGCATGGCGCGATGAACCGTCCGCCCGACCTCCTGTCGCCCCCCTTGCTCGAAGGCCTGTTCGATCGCGCTGAAGCGGAGGCGTTGCGCCCCGCTGGCCTCGGCGCCGACGAATGGGCGGCGCGCATCGCGCTCGCCGCCTGCTACCGCCTCTTCCACGCCCGCGGCTGGTCGGAGGAGATCTTCAACCACATCACGCTGCGTGCCCCCGGGGACGAGCCGGCCTACCTGATCAATCCGTTCGGCCTGCACTACGGCGAGGTGACGGCGCACAACCTCGTCAAGGTCGACCTGCAGGGCCGGCCGCTGCACGCCTCCGCCTACGGCGTCAACCGGGCCGGCTTCGTGATCCACAGTGCGATCCACGCCGCGCGGCCCGATGCCCACTGCATCGTGCACACCCACGACACCGCCGGCGTCGCGGTCGCCTGCCAGGCCGGCGGGCTGGCGATGGACAACTTCTACGCCGCCTTCCTCGACGGCAGCATCGCGTACCACGACTTCGAAGGCGTGACGACGAGCGTCGACGAGCAGCCGCGGCTGGTCACCAGCCTGGGCGACAAGCGCGTGCTGATCCTGCGCAACCACGGCCTGCTGGTGGCCGAAAGCAGCGTCGCGGCGACCTACTACTGGTACTACGTGTTGAGGCGCGCCTGCGAGGTGCAGGCGGCAGCGCACGCGATGCCGGGGCCGACGCTGCCGCTGAGCGACGCGGCGCGCGCGCAGTCGTCGCGCAACGTGCAGGAAGCCGACCCGCAGGGCGACCTGTACCCGAAGGTCTTCGCCGCCGCGGTGCGCCGCTGGGGCGTCACGCTGGCGCAACTGGCGGCCTGAACCGGACCGTTTGCTGCCGCCGGTACGGATGGCGCCCCGATCCGTCAGAGCCGGCCAGCGTGGCGACGAAGCGATCGAGCTCGAAACCGCGCAACACCCAGGCCAGCGGGCCGACGCCGAGCAGCCCGTCGATCCACGGCATCCAGCGACGCCAGCGGATGGCGCCGACAACCGGCACCGGCGTCATTTGCGCACCTGGACAGTCAACGCCAATATCGACGACGCGCCTTCAAGCCGTCGGCTCGATCGATACGAACACAGCGAACCAGATCGACCACAGGCCCAGCAGCACGAGCAGTGCGCCGGTCCAGCGCGGCATCCGCTGCGACAGGCCGGCGATGCGGTCCAGCAGCGCGCGCGCCGGTGCGAAGAGCACCGCCGCCACCAAAGGCAGCGACAGCCCCAGCCCGAAGACGGCCAGCGAGATGAATCCGCCGCCAAGGTCCGCCGCGCTGGTGCCACCGACTGCAGCCAGACCCAGCAGCGCCAGTATCAGCGGCGCTGCGCAGGCGGGGATGTTCAGGCCGAACAGCAAGCCCAGCGTGACCGCGCCGCGCACGCCTCGAAGCCGGTCCAGGCTCGGGCCGAAAGAGCGCATCAGGCGGCC
>JBDTUO010000201.1:0-5957 GCA_040007675.1 Rubrivivax sp. | reverse complement strand
TTTGCCAAGTCAGCGACGGTCTCGACGAACTGCTGCAGGCTGAGTTCGGGGGCGATACGGCGCTCGCCGCAGAGATGCCCAGCACGATGAGGCATTGATGGGGCGGGCGCTGGTGGTTCTGCTGGCTGCCGAGGGTCAGCCGAACCAGCACATCTCCGTCCAGGCTGGCTTGGCCCGTCGCCAGGTTGCCCTGTGACGCCAGCGATACCTGGGCGTCGGTATCGATGCGTTGCGCAAAGCAGTCGGGCCTCCACCGTAGAGCACTTGGCAAACACACGAGGCTCCCGGCGTGCCGACGTTCATGGACCGTGTCTGCGCCGTCATTGCCAAATCGGCGGCCATCCACGCGACGGGCGATCCCACAGGCGGAACGACGTCAGACCCGCGCCGCCGACTTACCGGAACGGCGGCCCGGCCAGCCAGCTCACCAGCGAATAACGCACGCCTGTCTGCACCGCCCCGACGTTGTGACACATGAACGAAGGGAACACCGTCATCGTTCCCTGCGACTTCGGCGCGATGAACTCCGGGTAGATGATCAGTTCGCCGCCGGTGTAGCTCTCGGGAGCCGACAGTTGCACCGTCAGGCTCAACTTGCGCTGTGTCAGCTTCCCCGGGCCGATGTCGAAATGCGGCCCGTAGTACTCCCCGACCTCGTATCGGGTGAACTGAAATCCCTCTCTGAATTGGCTGACCGCGAAGCCATACACGGTGTCGTTGATCTCGCGGATGGCTTTTGCCATGCGTTCGAACACCCAGTTCGTCGACTTGCTCGGTGCCACGAACACCGCCGACGACTTGCGAATGTTCGTCGACTGATCGAGGTCCAGGGTTTCCACCAGCGCCGGTGCCAACTGGGGCGTGAACTCGGCAATCAGTCGCTCGCATTCTTCCCACGTGAACACCGTCTCGATGGCGGCGATCCGAGTCTGATCCTTCGGCTCGTGCGGCGTGCTGGTCTTCTGTCTCTTCATGTGGGGTCAGGGAAAGCCGGTCCGGTTTCCGTCGTCCAATGCCGGAAGAGATAGATGCTAAGCCAGGCCACGAGGCGGCACGCTCGAGTGCACTGCGTTTCGGCTTGTTCTCCTTCCGCGAGTCCAGTCCCTGCCGGTCGTAGCAGAGGCCTCGCCGTTCTGCCGGGCTCTCGGCCGAGCAGTCACAGTAGAGGTACTGCCCAGACGCCGCGTCGCAACCGATCACGTCGGGCTCGCCGCCGGACGATTCCATTTCATGCAGCGCCGCCAGTTCAGCGCTGCTCGCGTGCAGCGCCAGAACCTTCTGCCACGCTTGTCCATCGTGTCGCTGCAGCTTGCGCTTGAACCTGCTCTCGAGCGGCTGGAGCAGCCGATCTCGTTCCTGAGTCTTCATCGAAAGCCGCGCATTCGAATGGATGCCCGACTAGCGGGACAGCGTCCGCACGACGGTGTACCCGACCATCGCGATCAGCGCCAGCGATCCGACGCCCCAGAAAGCCGCACGGATATCGTGCAACTGCGCCGTCACGTAGGCCACGAAGTGCGCGGTCCGTGCAGCGACGTAGGTCCAGATGAGCACCTGCGCGAGAAGGAGCGATGGCCCGGAAAGGACGAAGAGAATGCCCGCCGCCAGGAACGCAGGAATGCTCTCCAGATCGTTCATGTTCATGCGCCGAGACCGCTCGACGTACTCGTTCGGATCGAGCTGGCCCGGCCGCGGCTGCGGGTTGGCAGGACTCTTCTTCGCATCCTCCGGATTCCGAAACCCGCCGCCGATCTTCATCATTCTCGCGACCGTCATCCACGGCTGCAGCAGGAGCTTCAGAAGCATGATCGACGCGGCGACCGCGTAGGTCCAGAAGACTGGATTCTCGAGGCTCAGGGTCGGCGCCATTCGGCTGCTCCTTGCGGTGGAATTCGAGGCGGCAGACATGCGCCAGCGTGCCTTTAGCCCACGGCCGAGGCGCTGCGCAGCGGGGTGCGGGCGCCCGAGAATACTGCGCGCCCAATGGCGGCCGATCCGGGTGGGGCACCGGACCGGATGACGCTGCGACGGCCGGTGGTCACGCGCCCACGGAAGAGCGGAACTTGGCAACCTGCGCATGGCGCCCGGACGAAAGCCCCAGCGGCGTCACCCCGCGGGAAACGACGCCATCCATGCGGGAACCACTTCGGTGATCCTGAGCGGCCGCTCGCTGTCCGTGTCCGGGAGGGGTCGGCTGAACGAGGCGCAGAACGCTTTGCCGGCGACTGCGCTCAACGTGGCCCGGAGAGGGTGTTCTTCACCGGGCACGGACACCGAAACCCGAATGAGCGGTGAGTCTCCCGCACCGCCCGGAAGCCGGGTTCGCGGCGATAACGGCTTCGTCCGGAAGAGGCCCATCCTGTAGAAGTTCAGAGCCCGGCCGTCCGACTCGCGTTGGACGAGGTTGGACTGGTTGAACTGGGATTCGACGGTGGCGCGCAGGTGGTCGGGAAGCTCGGCGATCATCGACGACACGACTTGATGCTCCTCCCGGCGCAGCACGACCCCGCCGCGAAGCCGGCGAAGTAGGAACGACCCGAAGTAGCGCTTCACGGTCGGACGCGGGACGACCCGGCTCGATCTCGGTCGCGGCGGAAGGCGAGCCGTCGGACCCGCACCGTGCAGGCGGGTGGCGAGGGCAGGGCGCCGGGGCCCCGGCTGCCGGCATGCGCCGGACGTCGCGGACGCCCCGGACGTCCCGCGTCACCCGTCATGCGCGCCCGGAATGCCAATGGCACGATGCGCGTCGGTCTCCGGCTGCGGCCGCAGACTGGCGACGATCGGCTTCACCGCATCGACCATCTCTTGCCGCCCGAACCGGGCTTCCATCCGCTCGATCCCGCTGGACAGCGCCCGGGCGAGCTCGACCGCCGCCTGCTGCAGGCCAACGCCGGACTTCTCGAGTCGTGACAAGGTTTCGCGGGAGGATTCGCGCAAACCCACATCCAGCAGGGCGTGGAAGACC
Organism: Rubrivivax sp.; assembly: GCA_040007675.1. GTDB lineage: Bacteria > Pseudomonadota > Gammaproteobacteria > Burkholderiales > Burkholderiaceae_C > Rubrivivax. The sequence continues at coordinate 2,992 of JBDTUO010000201.1, read as the reverse complement.
GATCGCTTCACGCCCAGATGCGCGGCGATGCGATTGCCGAAGGATCGCCCCGAGCCGGGGCCGTTGCGTCTCCAGAAGAAGACCCCCAGTGCCAACAGGACGACGACGCCGACGAGCGCAGGTGCGAATTCCAAGTCTCAGCCAAGCCTAAAGGTAATTTCACCGACACGAGAAAACGACGGCCTCTTCGGGCGTTCGCCGAACCGCCATCCCGAAGGACGTCACTTTCCCTCCGGAACATCGTCAGCGCCCCGTGCTCTTGAACACGGCCGCGGCCGTCTGGGCGAGCGCACGATACGCTTCCCTGTTCGCCATCGGCACGGCGATGAGGTATCCGTCGACATCTCAATGAGTGTTCCCGAGGGCGTTCGCCTGAGCGAGACGTTGGCCCAAAACGTGAGGCGCCGGTCCTCGCATTGACCGGCTGAAGATGATGCCACGCACCCTGGGAGGGCTCGGCCCGCGTGGCACGGTCCGGAGACCGACAACGCTGTCCTGCGGAATGCTGGCGCCCGAACGATGGCGCTACCTGGGCCGGTGAAGTGCACAGAGCTTGTTGACTCGGCCCACCGCCACCAATTCGAGGCCACCGAAGTGCGGTGGCTTTTTTTCTTTTGCGGAGGCCCGCCACACGCGGGCCACAGCCTTCCTCGGACGACTGGCGAGTCGTAGATCGCACAGGGCAGGGGAGTCATGAGCGCGGGCCGAAGAACGCCGGACCTGACCACCGGGTGCCGGTGATGGCACCGAACGCGACCTCCACGCGACGCGGCTGTGGCAGACGGCGTGCTCGCCTGCGCACTGCTGGAGCAAGTGCGGCGCGGGTCGAGGGAAGTGTTCAGCTTCCGGAGCCAGCATGTCGCGCTCCGCATAATCGTATTCAACATAAGCGAAGATGGGGCATCTCCACCAAGCGTCGCGATGCTGCCTCCTGCTGACGATCAACCCCGGCCCCTGGTCGTTGTCTTCAACCTCGCCTCGGGCCATGGCGATGCCGATGCGATCCGCCAGACCATCGAGCGTGCCTGCTGCGATGCCGGTCGTGCCCTGGTGCTTCTGCAGGTCGACCGACCGCGCCGGCTAGCCCAGATCGCCCGGGAGGCGGTGGCCCGCGCCCAGGCGACGCAAGGGGTGGTGGTGGCCGCCGGCGGCGACGGCACGATCAACGCGGTCGCACAGGCGGTGCTCGGCAGCGGCTGCACCTTCGGGGTGCTGCCGCACGGCACGTTCAACTACTTCAGCCGCAGCCATGGCATCCCGGATGACGTCGGGTCGGCAATGGCGTTGCTGCTGAGCGGTTCGGCGCAGCCGGTGCAGGTTGGTCAGGTCAACGACCAGGTGTTCCTGGTCAATGCGAGTCTCGGCCTTTATCCCCGGCTGCTGGAAAACCGCGAGCAGTGGAAGCGCCAGCTGGGGCGCAGCCGCTGGGTCGCGTTTTGCTCCGGGCTGCTGAGCCTGCTGCGGGGCCACCGCAGCCTGTGCCTGCGCATTGACCTGCAAGGCCGAAGCCACGAGGTGCACACGCCTACGCTGTTCGTCGCCAACAACCCGCTGCAGATGACGCAGCTCGGCATCGACCTGGAGCAAGCGATGGCCGAGGGCGCGCTGGGCGCGCTGGTGCTGCGGCCGGTCGGCACTTTGCGGATGCTGGCGTTGCTGGCCCGTGGCGCACTGGGCCGGCTCGGCGAGGCCGACGAGGTCGTCAAGTTCGCGTTCACGCAGCTGACGGTCGCCAAGGCGCGGGCAATCGGCGCCCGTCGCATCAAGGTCGCCACCGATGGCGAGGTTCGCGTGATGCGCCTGCCGCTCAGCTTCCGGGTCGCCCCGCAGCCGCTGTTGCTGATCCGCCCGCCGTCAACAACACCACAGGCCGAGGCGAAGGTCGATGCGGCGATGCCGGCGCCGGCATGACGGCAGCAAGCCTGATGGCGGTTGGCCCGATCAGGGGAGGGCAGCCGGTTCGGGAGTCGGCGGCCGCCCGCAGCATGGTGCGTGCGCGATGACTGTGGTGCTGCAGGTCTCCGACCCCCACTTCGGATGTGAGCGGCCAGCCGTGGTGCGCGCGCTCGAGCGGCTGGCGATCGAACTTCGGCCCGACCTGCTGCTGATGTCGGGCGACATCACGCAGCGCGCGCGGCGCAGCCAGTTTGGCCGCGCCCGCGCCTTTGTCGACCGGCTGCAGATGCCGGCCGAGCTGGTGATCCCCGGCAACCATGACATCCCGCTGTTCAACCTGGCCGCGCGGCTGTTCTTTCCGTACCGCAACCACAGGCGCGCGTTTGGCCATGAACTCGAGCCGCAATTCGAGACAGCCGACCTGCAACTGCTGGGGCTCAACACCACGCGCTGGTGGCGCCATGCCGATGGCGAGGTCTCGGCAGAGCAAATCAGCCGCGTCGCACGGCAGCTCGAGGCCGGACGGCAAGCGAGGCCCTCGCAGTGGCGCGTCATCGTGGTGCACCAGCCGGTGGCGGTCACGCGGCCGCAGGACCGGCATAACCTGCTGCATGGTCACGCGGCAGCGGTGCAGCGCTGGTCGGCCGCCGGTGCCGACCTGATCGTCGGCGGCCATATCCACCTGCCCTTCGTGCTGCCGCTGCGCGAGCGCTGGCCGGCGCTGCCGCACCCGGTCTGGGCCGTTCAAGCTGGCACCGCGGTCAGCCGCCGGGTGCGGTCCGAGGCGGGCAACTCGGTCAACGTGATTCGTGTGGCCGCCGGTTCGGTACGCGGCGGCCAGGCAGACACCGCCGCGGGCCCGGACTCGGAGACGCGGCATTGCCAGGTCGAGCGCTGGGACCACGTTGCCGAAACCGAGCGTTTCGAGCGGGTGGCGGTGCACCGCCTGGGCGGAACGGCCGGTGTCGACCGTGGCGGATGAGGCCAGGTGGCGCTGGACCGAGCAGCGGGTCGACATCTCTGTCAGGCTGGCCGCCGCGGCGCGGCAAGCTGCGCCGCGAAAGACTTACGCCGCTTGGTGGGAAGCCAGCGCTGC
>JBDTUO010000200.1:0-5963 GCA_040007675.1 Rubrivivax sp. | reverse complement strand
TGCATCGACTGCGCGGTGTGCATCCCCGAGTGCCCGGTCAACGCGATCCTGCCCGAGGAGGATGTGCCGAACGACCAGTTGGCCTTCATCCAGTTGAACGCCGAGTTGTCGCGCAAATGGCCCAGCATCACCAAACGCAAGCCGGCGCCGCCCGATGCCGACGAATGGAAGGACCGCCAGGACAAGCTCGATCAGCTGATTCGCTGAGGACTGGCCCTGCCGACGAGACACCGATGGAACCGACGTTGAATCCCGAAGTGGCCGAGACCGCACGTGCACACGATGACCCGATCGAGACCGACGCGGTGATCGTCGGCGCCGGGCCGGTCGGCCTGTTCCAGGTCTTCGAACTCGGGCTGCTGGAGATCAAGGCGCACATCATCGATTCGCTGCCTTACCCGGGCGGACAGTGCATCGAGCTCTATCCGGACAAGCCCATCTACGACATTCCCGCGGTGCCGGTGTGCACGGGCAAGGAACTGACCGACAACCTGCTCAAGCAGATCGAGCCCTTCGGCGCCACGTTCCACCTCGGCCAGGAGGTGAACGTCGTTGCGCGGCGCGACGACGGCCGCTTCGACGTGCAGACGTCCAAGGGCGCCCGCCTGATCGCCCGCACGATCTTCATCGCCGGCGGCGTCGGGTCGTTCCAGCCGCGCCTGCTGAAGGTCGACGGGATCGAGAAGTACGACGGCTCGCAGTTGCTGTACCGGGTGAAGAACCCGGCGCAGTTTGCGGGCAAGCACCTCGTGATCGTCGGCGGCGGCGACTCGGCGCTCGACTGGAGCCTGAACTTCGTGCAGGAAGGGCCGCACCGGGCCGGCAGCGTCATCCTGCTGCACCGGCGCGACGGCTTCAAGGCGGCGCCGGCGAGTGTCGCCAAGATGAAGGAGCTCTGCGAGTCGCTCGAGATGCAGTTCATGGTCGGCCAGGTGACCGGCATCGAAGAGACCGAGGGCCGGCTGAAGGCGGTCAAGGTCACGGGTGGCGACGGCGTCACGCGCGTCGTGCCGCTGGACGTGCTGCTGGTGTTCTTCGGCCTGTCGCCCAAGCTCGGGCCGATCGCCGACTGGGGCTTGGCACTGGAGCGCAAGCAGCTCGTCGTCGACACCGCGAAGTTCGAGACCAACGTGCCCGGCATCTTCGCCGTCGGTGACGTCAACACCTACCCGGGCAAGAAGAAGCTGATCCTGTCGGGCTTCCACGAGGCCGCGCTGGCCGCCTTCGGCGCCTCGCCTTACGTGTTCCCGAACAAGCGGGTGCTGCTGCAGTACACGACCACCAGCCCGAAGCTGCACAAGGTGCTCGGCGTCGAAACGCCGGTGTTCGACTGAGCCTGGTGGCTCAGGGCCCTCCGGCGACCACGCGCACCGGCGCGCGCTGCGGCTCGGGTTCCGAATCGAAGCGGTCGAATCCCGTGTAGCACAGGAAGTGCCGGTTCGCGGCCCGACCGAACAGCGCCATGTCGAGTTGCTCGGCCATGCGGTGGCCCATTGCGGTGACGCCGTTGCGCGAGACGACGATCGGCACACCCATGCGGGCCGCCTTCATCACCATCTCGCTGGTCAGCCGGCCGGTCGTGTAGAACGCCTTGTCGGCGCCGTCGATGGCGTGCAGCGCCATCCAGCCGGCGATCGTGTCGATCGCGTTGTGCCGCCCGACGTCCTCGACGAACATCAGCAACTCGCCGGCGCGGAACAGTGCGCAGCCGTGCACTGAGCCGGCACGTCGATGCACGCTGTTGCGCTGTCGCATCTGCTCGAGCATCGCGTTCAGCGTCGTCTGGCGCAGCCGCGCGACTTGCGGCGACGGCAGGCACAGGTCGCCGATCTGCGCCATCAGGTCGCCGAATACCGTGCCCTGCCCGCAGCCGGTCGTGACCACCCGGTGTTCGGTCTTGCCGGCGAGGTCTATCAGCCCGTGGTGCGTGCGCACCGCCGCGGCGCCGACCTCCCAGTCCACCGTCACCGATTCGACGTCGGTGACGTGGTCGACCAGCCGCTGGTTGACCAGCCAGCCCAGCACCAGAAGTTCGGGACTCGCGCCGAGCGTCATCAGCGTGACCAGCTCCCGCTTGTCGACGAAGACGGTGAGCGGCCGCTCGACCGGGATCGCGATCGTGCGCCGCTGGCCGTATTCGTCGAGCACGGCAATCTCGCGCAGCCAGTCGCAGCGCGCCGCAGTCAGCCGGGGCGCCCCGGCGATCGGTTGCGGCTGGGCCGGCACGTGCAACGCGACCGCATCGCCGTCGGCGAGCGGCCCGCCGCGCATCGCAAGCGCGTCGGTGCGGGTCGGAATCGCGCTCACTTCTTCGGCGTCAGCTCCGACGCCGATTGTTTGCCGCTGGGCGGCGCGGTGGCCGTCTTGGGCGGCGAATGGGCGCCTGCCGCCTCGATCGGGCGGGCCTCGTCCGGTGCCGCGTAGACAAAGGGGCCGGGTGCGGTGCAGGCGGGCATGTCGACCGCCGGCTTGGTCTCGCGGCCAGCGGCCTTCGACTCGGCGAAGTAGCGCTGCGCCGCCTTGTTCTGCGCCTGGCACAGCTCATAGGCACCGACCTTGCCGGTCCAGGCCGCTTTCGCCGCCGCCTCGGCCGCCTTCGCCTTGGCCTCGGGGGTCGGCGGCGGGAGTTTGGCCCAGGCGACTCCGCCGGCGCACGCCATCGCGGCGCCGACGATGAGCATGCGGGTCGTCGTCGTATTCATCGTCGGGTACTCCTCGTCGTCAGCGTGTGCTCAGGTGGCCAGCGGGCGCGCCGGCGTGATCGCGACCTCGCCTTCCGGCGGCGGCGTGGCGGATCGCTGCGCCGGGATGCGGCCGGCCTTCACGTCGTCGTACCACAGCGCGTGGTGCTCCTGCGCCCAGCCCTCGTCGACGTAGCCGGTGCGCATCGCCCGATAGGCGCCGCGGGTGCCGATCGTGCCCATGTAGATGTGACCGATGAACGCCGCCATCATGAACGCCGTCGCGGTGCCATGCACCAGGTGGGCGATCTGCATCTGGCGGCGTGTGTTCTCGAGTGGCAGCAGCTGGTCGAGCACCAGGCCGGAAACGACCACGATCAGCCCGAGAAACAGCAGGGCGCCCCAGAAGAGGAGCTTCTCGCCGGCATTGAACCGATGCGACGGCGGTGGGTGACCCTCGCCGAAGGCCCCACCTGCGCGCCGGAGCCATGCGGCGTCACCGGGCTGCGGAAAGTTGTCCTTGATGAACGTCAGGATGACCACCAGCAGCGAGACGACGAACAGCGGTCCGATGAGGTTGTGCATCGTCTTCAGCGCGTAGCTCAGCCAGCCGAACAGCGACGGGCCGAGCACGGGCAGCAGAAAGAACCGGCCGAAGGCCATCACGATGCCCGACACCGCGAGCGCGACGAAGGCCGCCGCGTTGAGCCAGTGCGCCGCCCGCTCGAAGGGCGTGAAGCGCTCGATCTTGCGTCCGGTGTCCGTGTGGTGGCCGCCTATCGGCCCCTTCGTGAAGTAGTAGATCGCCAGCGCCAGCACGACGATGACGAGCAGCGCGGCGCCGTAGGGAATGATCCACTCGTTGCGCACCTGCCGCCAGGCCTCGCCGGCCGTCGTCATGCGCGATCCGGGGTAGCGCGTGAACTGCTGGATCAGCGTGCCCATCTCGGCGCCCGGCAGGTTGACCGTGCCCTGCTGGTCGCCGCTGTGGCGCACCGCGCGCCAGAACGGCGCGTTGTTGCCCGGCTGCGTCTGCTCGCGCACGGCTTGGCTCTCGTCGGCCTGCGGCAGCGCCGGCGCGACGAAACCTTCGGGCGGGCCGGCCACGCGCTGCGCGGGCATCGACGCCGCCGGCGCGGCAGTCGTCTGGGCGTTGACGGTTCCGACCGCCGCAACCCAGAGCAGCGCGACCAGCGCAGCCGACAGTGCGGCGCGCACGACACCCCCCGGTGGACCGGCGGGGCTAGCTTGCAACAGGGATCGCATCGGGCCTCCTCGTTCGTGGCGGGTGCCGCCTCAGGACTTGCCGCCGATGCGGGTGTATTCGTTCTGACCCTGGGCGCGGCGGCGAAGCTGCAGGTCCCACGCCTGCACGTCACCGGCTTTCCAGCCGGCGGCACTGAATCCGTTGTCGGTGCCCTTCCAGGCGGCCGGCTGGTCCTTGCCGGCCGAGTGCAGGTCCTGCGAGCGTTCGCCGCACGCGGCGAGCGCCCCCACCGCAACCCACATCGTCACCAGCCCCAGCCCGCGTGCAACGCAAAAGCCCCTCATCGCTTGGTCTCCCCAGCCGGCTTGCCGTAGGCCGTGCCCCAACCCCAGACCTCGCTGCCCTTGCCGCGCACCAGCACACGGTCGCGGAAGATGTCGGCGACGACGTCGCCGTCGCCACCGAGCAGCGCCTTCGTGCTGCACATCTCGGCGCAGGCCGGCAACTTGCCCTCGGCGAGCCGGTTGCGGCCGTACTTCTCGTATTCGGCCTCGCTGCCGTTGGCCTCGGGGCCACCGGCGCAGAAGGTGCACTTGTCCATCTTGCCGCGCAGGCCGAAGCTGCCGTTGCTCGGAAACTGCGGCGCACCGAACGGGCAGGCGTAGCTGCAGTAGCCGCAACCGATGCAGACGTCCTTGTCGTGCAGCACGACACCGTCGTCGGTGCGGTAGAAGCAGTCGACCGGGCACACGGCCATGCACGGCGCGTCGCTGCAGTGCATGCAGGCGACCGAGATGCTTTTCTCGCCCGGCACGCCGTCGTTCATCGTGACGACGCGGCGCCGGTTGACGCCCCACGGCACGTCGTGTTCAGCCTTGCAGGCGGTGACGCAGCCGTTGCATTCGATGCAGCGCTCCGCGTCGCAGATGAACTTCATTCGAGCCATTCGCTAGTCTCCTGGACTGTGTTCGCGAGGTTGGGCCGTCAGGCCGTCGCCTTCTCGATCTGGCACACCGTGGTTTTTGTTTCCTGCATCATCGTCACGCTGTCGTAGCCGTAGGTCGTCGCGGTGTTGACCGCCTCGCCGCGGATGACCGGATGCGCGCCCTCCGGGTAGTACTGCGCGAGGTCCATGCCGCCCCAGCGGCCGGAGAAGTGGAACGGCAGGAACACCGTGTCCGCGCCGACGCGCTCGGTCACCAGCGCCTTGACGCGCAGGCCCTTGAACTCGGGGAAGGCCTGCATCGGCGGCGTGCGCACGAACACACTGTCGCCGTGGCGGATGCCACGGTCGTTCGCGGCGCGCGGGTTGATCTCGACGAACATCTCCTGCTGCAACTCGGCCAGCCAGGGGTTGGAACGGGTCTCCTCGCCACCCCCCTCGTACTCGACCAGCCGGCCGCTCGTCATGATGAGCGGGAAGGTCTTGCCGATGTCCTTGTTCTTTTCCTGCACCGTCTTGAACAGCGTCGGCAGGCGCCAGAACGCCTTCTTGTCGTCGTGCGTCGGGTACTTGGCGACCAGGTCCGCCCGGGTGCTGTAGAGCGGCTCGCGGTGCTGCGGAATCGGATCGGGAAAGTTCCAGACCACGGCGCGCGCCTTGGCGTTGCCGAATGGGTGGCAGCCGTGCGCCATCGACACCCGCTGGATGCCGCCGGACAGGTCGGTCTTCCAGTTCTTGCCTTCGGCCAGCTTCTGCTCGGCCTCGGTCAGGTCGGCCCACCAGCCGAGCTTCTTCAGGAACACGTGGTCGAACTCCGGGTAGCCGGTCGTGATCTCGGCCCCCTTGCTGTGCGATCCGTCACCGGCGAGCAGCGGCACGCCGTCGCGTTCGATGCCGAAGTTGGCGCGGAAGTTGCCGCCGCCGTCCATCACGTGCAGGCTCGTGTTGTACAGGTTGGGCGAACCCGGATGCTTGATCGCGGCGGTGCCGAAACACGGCCACGGCAGCCCGAAGTAGTCTCCGTCGAGCTGGTAGCCCGTCTCCTTGTCGACACCGCCCTTGGCGCGCAGCGTCTTGACATCGAAGACGTTCATGTTGCGCATGTGCGCCTTCAGCCGCTCCGGGCTCTGGC
>JBDTUO010000199.1:0-6022 GCA_040007675.1 Rubrivivax sp. | reverse complement strand
AGGCCAGCACAGCGGCGGCCGCGAAGGCCGCCACGGCAAGCGCCGAAGCATCCAAGGCTGCAGCCGTCAAGGCGGAAGCGGCGCGGGCGGCGGAAGCGAACGCCGATGCGGCCAAGGCCGCGAGCGCGAAAGCCGATGCTGGCAAGGCCGAAGAAGCCAAGGCCGGAAAGGCACGGGCCGAGGCAGTCAAGGCCGACGCCGCGAAAGCCGAGGCAGCTCGAGCCGCCACGGCAAAAGCCGACGTTGCGAAGGCTGATGTCGCGAAGGCGGGCAGAGCCAGGGCCGAAGCGAACAAGGCCGAAGAGGCCAGTGCAGACAAGGCGAAAACGGAGGCAGCGCGGGCCGAGGCATCGCGGGCCGACGCGGCCCAGGCAGCAACCGCCAAAGCGGACGCGGCCAAGGCCGAAGCGGCCAAGGCGGATGCCAGCACAGCGGCTGCCGCGAAGGCCGCCACGGCAAGCGCCGAAGCATCGAAGGCCGCAGCAGCCAAGGCGGAAGCAGCGAGGGCTGCGGAAGCGAGCGCCGATGCGGCCAAGGCCGCGAACGCGAAGGCCGATGCCGGCAGGGCCGAAGAAGCCAGGGCCGGAAAAGCGCGGGCCGAGGCAGTGAAGGCCGACGCCGCGAAAGCAGAGGCTATGAAGGCAGAGGCGGGCAAAGCCGAGGCGGCTAAAGCCGCCAGGGCCAAAGCCGACGCTGCGAAGGCCGATGCAGCGAAGGCCGAAGCCACCCGAGCCGAAGCGGCCCAAGTCGCTTCCGCAAAAGCCGAAGCGGCGAAGAACGATGCCGCGAAATCCGAAGCCAATGCGAAAGCCGATGCCGCGAAAAACGGCCCGGCAAAGGCAGTCGCCGCCGCTCCGCCGAGGCAGCGCGCTTCCGGCCCGAGATCAGAAAAAGGCGATGAGCAGCCAGACGAAAAGAAAGAGAAGGAAGTGCGGAAGCCTTAGCTGAGCGGGCGACAGCGACAGGCCGCCAGGCCCGGGCGGCGAAATGCACCGCCTACCGCCAGACCGGGCCTGGTGGCCCGCCTTTTGGTGCTCCGCTTGGGTTAGATTCCTTCTTCATCGAAGTAGTCCGCATCGACCTTCGGGATCTTGACTGCGCGAGCGCTGACGCCGACCTCGTGATCGATCATCAGTTCGGTGAGGCGTGACCCATCGACAAGTACGATTCCCTCGACAGACTTGGCGAACTGAAGCGCCTGAGTCGTGTAGATGGAAGTGGTGATGAAAACGCCCTTTTTCGCCTTTTGGCCTGCCAGAGCTCCATAGAAAGCTTGGAGTTCTGGACGACCGACGCTGGACTGCCAGCGTTTTGCTTGGACATAGACCTTTTCAAGCCCGAGACGATCAAGGGAGATGATTCCGTCAATCCCTTCATCGCCGGAGCCGCCAACTCGTTGCAGATCTGCGCGCTTCGCGCCGTACCCCATTCGATGAAGCAGGTCGAGGACGATGGTCTCGAAGAACGAGGGCGACACCGTTCCCAGGAGTTCGAGCAATTCCGAAGACGCAGACTGCCGGAGTTCCGCCAATGCCAGCCCTAGGCGGTCATCGGGGCTGGCGACAGCCGGTGGTGGTGTGCTGATGACCGCGGCCTTGGATTCCCCCGGGATCGCCGTGTCGAGTGACGGACGGAGCCTCACTCCCAGGTAGCCCATCGCGAGCTTTTCGGAGAGTTCCGGCGAGAAGTGCTCTGGATGCTGCTGCGCGAAGCTAATGCCCTCCGGCGTAACTTTCCAGAATCCGCGACGAGGACTGCTCGAAAGGCCAGCCCGCTTTAGCCGGTCGTGCGCCCAGCCCGCCCGGTTTTTGTACATGGGCTGAGAGCCGCTGGGCAACAGAATCTCTCTATCGGGAATGGTGAGACCGAGGGCGTTGGCGGCTTCGTCGTGGACCGCTCGCGCCGCCATGCCTTCCGGGTGCGAGACGAGCAAGCGCAGGATGGGCTCAACGAATCGGTCGTAGGTCGGAACTGTCATTCGCGGAATGCTACGCCCCGCATCGCGGAATCTAACGAATGAGCTCTAAGCGGCTCGCACCGGCGGGACACGTAAGGCCCAGAGCGAAATGAGGGCCTGAAGTGGCCTGCCGGTGAGGGTCCGTTCGACCGAAGGGTTCGGCGTCATCGCTGTGGTCTGCGCGATTGCTTCGTGACGTACTCTTGCAGCACACGATCCATTCGGGATTGCCAGCCTTCACCGGTTGATTTGAAGTAGGTGAGTACCTCTTGGCTGTAGCGAACCGACACGAGCTGTTTCGGACTATCGGACTTCGGACGGCCGCGTAGCGCTCGCAACGGAACCATCGCGTTGAGTTGCCTTGCGGTCAGTGGCTGAGCGTTCGGATCAGCCTTTGCCGCGGCGGTAATTGCGCGATCTTCCGCCATGGTCGGCACCCGGATGGCTGGCGACTTAGATGCTTTCGACATAATGCTTCACCTCTACGGTTGGCTCGGCGCAAGCTGATGATTCGTCGCGCTTCGCCACGATCGACGAAGGCAACGCAGTAGAGCGTTTCGGTCTCTGGCGCGAGAGCGATCATTCGCAACTCGGCATAGTCAAACCGATCATCAAGCCAGACCAGAGCGGCTTCCCAATCGAGCTCGGCTGCGAGCGCCAAAGAAACGCCGTGCTTCGCCACGTTCCCAGAGTCTTTGTCTGAGTCGAACTCGATTCGCATGCTTTACTGTAGCTACAGTAAAGGCGCCTGTCAAATGGCGTACCGCGCTCGCCCGAGGACGCCGAACGTTTGACATGAACTGCGGGCCAACGGGCGCGAAGCGGCCTTTGGAACGTCCGCTCGATAAGGGGTTAGGCAGCACGATTCTTGGAAAGTCGTGCGCCAGCGGATCGAATTGCGCTCTTGAACGACCAGAGCCAAATTTCTTTGCTGGCCTCTATATGTTCCATGGCATAAGCTGGATCCTTGTCGTAAGCAGCGGTCGTGGTTCCGTTCCACAAATCGATATGGTCCTCGCCGGACGCCCAGCCGTCCTCGATGTATATAACCCCGTGCGCGCCAAGCGTTCGTTTGACTATTTGTTTCCCTTGACCCTTGAGAATGAAATCCGGATCACCCCACTCTGTTCTCAGTCGCTTAGCGAACTGCTCCGCTTTAACATAGTACTTGCGCAAGAATGGTTGGCCTTGTATTCCGTCAGCCATACGGTTTGCAACCTTCAAGTTGCCGTGGACGAGGTTGCGCACGGTCCCCTTCGCGTTGACCATGAACGTGTCTTCAAGGTCGGCGAAAGAATGCTCACCTTTCGACTTATCAGGGTAGTAGCGCTTGCCAAGTGACATGGCCAAGACGAGGGCGCAACGATTGCCTTCAGTTATTCCTGATGCGACCTTTCGATACTCTTGATACCTAGACCAAGCTGACTCGAAGTCGTGTGCAATGCTCACTGTGTGTCCCTTTGCGGTGGAGAGCTGGGTGCAGGGCGGTTTGTGCTGCCAAACCCAATCTATACATCGTGCGCCCATAACCGGTTACCACAGCGCAGTTGATGTCCGGTTATTGGCTCACCTTCCGCCGCATCGTGGCTGCTCCAGCCTGCGGCAACCTTGCTGGCATTGGTCAGTAATGTATTGGCGCGCCCGGCGCGACTCGCGTTGGGCGCGGCGGGCGAGCCCCGCGCCCTACACCCGCGTGCTGACGAACGTGCCCGCGCTGCGCCGCATGCGCATCGTCAACAGCCGGCCGTGCAGCGCGAAGTCGGCGCCGTCGCGACGGCAGCGCAGCACCAGCACCACAGCGTCGAAGCCGACCGCACGAAGGCGGATCGGCGTGCCTTCGCGCACCGGCCGGCCGGCCGCGAGTCCGATGCCGCCGAACGACAGGTCATCGATGTGCACGATCACCTCGCCGGTCTCACCGGGCAGCTGCATTCGGGCGCGATCGGTGCGCGACACGCGCGCCTCGCGCCGGCGCGGGTCCGCCAACTCACCGACTCCGGTTTCTTCGAAGGTGCTCGTCGCTGCCCCGGCGCCCAGCGCCGGCGGCGGCTGCAGCGGGGAGTCGCAGATGTCGCAATCCTCGGCGCTGGCGTGCGGAACCGGGGTGCCGCAAAAGGCGCACGCGGTCAACGATGCGGCGCGGCCCAGCGGCTGTTCGGGCGGCGGTGCGGCCGGTCCGATCGGACGCGGGCGGTCCAGGCTGCGGTCGTAGGCATGTCGCCGATCCGGGTCGGACAGCACCGCGTACGCATGGTTGAGCATCGCGGCACGCTCGGCATCACCGCCGCGGTCCGGGTGCTGGCCCTTCGCGCCGCCGATCAGTGCCCGGTAGCTCGCCTTCAACACCTCGTCCGGCGCCTCGGGCTGCACCTGCAGGATGCGGTAGAGGTTGCGCCGTTCGGTCGTCATCAGGGTCGCTGGGATGGCAATTGGGGGTGACCGTGCGGGTGGGCGGCACGCGGAACACGCGCAAGGCGGGACCGCGTGCTCGGGTCATCGGCCGCCGGCGGCCGAACTTGAGGGCGCCGGTGACGCGGGCGGGTCGCCGGCCGGCGCCAGCCCGGTCGCCAGGCACCATTGCGCGCCCCAGTAGGTGGGCAGGATCCACAGTGACGCCAGCGGCAGGCCGCCGCCGAAGCGTTCGGTTGCCAGCAGCGCGTCGCTGGCGACGAACAGCGCGCCACCGAGCGCGAACCAGCCACCGCGCGCCACGCCGGTGCGCCACAGCACCGCCGCCATCGCCGCCATTGCCGCCAGCGCGACGACGTAGACCACCACCGGCGCGCGCAGCGGCCAAGGCACGCCGGGCCAGAGCGCGGCCAGGATGGCGCCGGCGAGCACGGCATAGGCGGCGAACGCCGGTGGCCAGGCGGCCAGCCGCCGCTCACGCGTGAACGCCCACAGATAGCAGCCGTGCGCGACCAGGAACGCGATCAGCCCCGGCAGGAAGCCCTGCTGCGGCCACAGCAGCGCGACGTCGCCCACCCACGACGCCGCCAGCCCCACCAGCAGCCAGCGCCGCAGCGCCGGCGTGGCGCGCCCGCGGCCGGCGGCGTAGGCGATCACCAGCGCGGTCGCCAGCGGCTTGAAGACGAACGCCAGCCAGGGCTGCCCCAGCGCCCACGGCGCGGCGGCGATCGCCAGCGCGCCCGCGATCATGGTGCCCGCGCCGAGCAGCAGCGCGGTGGCGTGGCGAGCGGCCGGCGGCGTCACGGCGGGGGGTTCATCCGGCCGCCGCGGCGGCATCGGCGGCGTCCGGGCGCGCCGCCAGCTCGGCGCGCAGTCGCTGCAGCCGCGCACGTGGGTTTTCGTGCACCTGGGCCTCGTGCAGCTTCATCTCGGCGATGAAGCGGCTCGGCACGCCGGCCACCTTGTCGCGCCCGCGCTTGCGCCGGCGCAGCGTGCTGACGACCAGCGTGCGGCGTGCGCGCGTGATGCCGACGTACATCAGCCGCCGCTCCTCCTGCAGCCGCTCGCGCTCGGGCGTCATCTCCTGGCCCTTGTCGTCGCCCGTGGCGTCAGAGCGAAACGGCAGCAGCCCTTCGTTGACGCCGGCCAGCGTCACGTGCGCCCACTCGAGCCCCTTGGCGGCGTGCAGCGTCGACAGCGTGACGACGTCCTGCGTGCGGTCGCCGCGTTCGGCCAGGCTCAGGATGACGCTGATCGTCTGCGCCACCTGCAGCACGGTCTGCGGCTCGGCGCCGCCGTCGGGCTCGCCCTCGCAGCGGCGCGCGATCCAGTCGACGAAGTCGAGCACGTTGGTCCAGCGCGCGGCGGCGAGCTTCTCGCTGTCCTCGCCGTCGTGCAGGTGCTGCTCGTAGCCGATGTCCTTCAGCCAGCCGAGCAGCAGCGCCTTGGCCGCGTCCCCGCCCTGCGTGTGGCGCGCCCGGTATTCCAGGTCGTTCACGTAACGGCCGAATTCGTGCAGCGCGTCGATCGTGCGGCCCTTCAGCGCGCCGGCCAGCGTCGGCGCGAACAGGGCCTCGAACAGGCTCGCCTTGCGCTGGGTCGCGAACTCGCCCAGGCTGGCCAGCGTCTGGTGGCCGATGCCGCGCTTGGGCGTCG
>JBDTUO010000198.1:0-6027 GCA_040007675.1 Rubrivivax sp. | reverse complement strand
TGACCATAGCGAGGTGGTCCCACTCCTTCCCATCCCGAACAGGAAAGTGAAACGCCTTTGCGCCGATGATAGTGCGGGTTCCCGTGTGAAAGTAGGACATCGTCAGGCTATTATTTGAAAAGCCCGAACCATTAGGTTCGGGCTTTTTTATTGATTCACGCGCGCTGCAAAAAATAACAAACCGATCGATCGATAAATTGGCTTGCTAGGCACCGGATCCGCCGTCGAACATCGCGGCTGCGAGGGTAGTCTCTCGCGCCTCTATCAACTGCAGGAACGCCTCCGGCTGCCGCAGTGCGCGAAAGGTATCGAACCCCAGCTCGAGGAATCGCTGCAATTCTCCGAGACCGGCCGCCCGGGCCGGGCCGCGCATCAGGCGCAATGACTGTCGCAGCAGGGCGCTGCGTGTATGGTTCGCCAATGAGCGTCCCACATTGCCGAGCAGTTCGATCTGCCGCGACCGGTCCACGGCGCGAGCGGTCGCGCGCCAGGCCGAGGCGTACCGATCGGGGTCCAGCGGAAGCATCGTCGCTTCGCGCAATGCCGCACCCATGCTGCTGTCCAATTGTTCGGACAACGCGTGCAGTTCTGCCAGCTGCGCAACCGTCTGCACGATGTCGGTCGGAAACAGCCGCACCAGCGTCGGCACGATGCGAGCGAACTGGGCGTCCCGCTCGCCGAAATCCCGCGGACCATAAAGCTCGTTCAGAAAAAACAGTGCGGCCGGGGCGTGTTGCGGATCAGCCAGCAGGTCGGCATAGGTGGCTCTGAAGCGCGTTTCCTGGTAGGCCTTGACAGCAACGACCGCGGCGGCGAGTTCAGGATCCTCCTGACGTCGCCGGCGCTCGGCCTCGACCTGCTCCAGGTGCATTCGAATTCGTTCGCCCGACATCGGGCGGGATGATAGGCGGTGGTGCGCTTGCCGGATGCCTGCGGGACGCCGTGCCGTCGGCAGCCCGCCGAGGTCGGTGCGGCACAATCCCGGAGCCGCACCATGCTGTCTCGCCTGCAACGCTGGATCACGATCGCGCTGGTGTCATTGACCGCCGGGCTCGTGGCGTTTTCGTGGGCGCTAGGGTGGGGATGGTCGGGGCTGATCGCCGCCGCGTGCGTCGTGCCGGTCGGCTACGCGCTGGCCCTTGCGCTCGAGTTCATGCTGATGCACGCGGTGAACGCTGCCGATCCGGCGCCACGCGCCCGCGCCGGGCAGGTCCTGCGTGCGTGGGCGGGTGAGGTCGCATCGGGTCCGATCGTCTTCGGCTGGCGGCAGCCCTGGCGCAGCGCGCGCTGGCCCGACCGATACCAGCGGCACGAGATCCACGCCGTGTCGCCCGGTCCTGCTCCTGGCCAAGACTCGATGCCGCGCCCCGACGCACTGCATTCGGCTGCCAAGCCCCGTCGGGGCGTGTTGCTGGTGCATGGCTTCGTCTGCAGCCGCGGGATCTGGAACCCGTGGCTGAGACGCCTCGACGCAGCCGGCGTGCCCTTCATCGCGCTGGATCTGGAGCCGGTGTTTGGTTCGATAGATGCTTACCTGCCGACGATCGAGCAGGGCGTGCGGAGCCTCGAAGGTGCCACCGGCGTGGCGCCCGTGGTGGTCGCCCACAGCATGGGCGGTATCGCGGTGCGACGATGGTGGGCGCAGATCGACCACGGGCCGCGCATCCACCACCTGATCACGATCGGCACGCCACACTTCGGTACCTGGCTGGCCCGGTGGGCGTTCACCGAAAACGGACACCAGATGCGGCGACACGGACCGTGGCTGGCAGCCCTGCAGGCGCTCGAGGCATCGAATGAGCCGGCAAGAGCGAGCCGGGTGACCTGTTTCTACGGAAACTGCGACAACATCGTGTTCCCGGCCTCGACCGCGACGCTGCCCGGCGCCGACAACCGGCACCTGGAGGCCGTTGCACACGTGCGCATGGCCGACCGGTCGGAGCCGTTCGAGACGCTGCAGGCCCGTCTGGGCGAATGACGGTGTCCGGGGCGGCGGCGCAGCGCTGCCGAAGATCACGCCGAGGGGTCGGCGGCGTCGATGTCGCGCAGCAGGCGCAGGGTCGATGCCGGGCTCAGTTGCAGCAGCGCAGCGATGTCGGTCACGTCGTCGGGCAGTGCGGGGTTGTCCCAGCCATCGGCACTGTGGCGGGCGACGCGAATCGCCAGCAGCACATTGCGAACCTGCGGGTCGTCGGCGTGGCGGTGGTCGGTGCTGCGCGCCAGCAGCGCGGGCAGGTGCCAGTGCCGCATCAGGCGTTGCTGAAGGTCAGGCAGTTCGATGTTGAGGACGTCCCGCTGGGCCTGGGCGGTGCGCAAGGCCGGGTCGGCGCGCTGTCGATGCGTGATCGTCAGCGCCAGGGTCGGCGCCCGCAGCCACAGCAGCAGCTCCGCAAAGTCGTGCAGCAGCGCGGCTTCGTGCAGCACGGCGGCGTCGGGGTCCATGCGGTGCGCTGCGAATCCGATCGCGAACGCCGCCGCCCGGGTAGACCGTCGCAGCACGGCACGGAAGCCGTCGAGCGCGCCTAGCGTCGCCTGCAGCGTGTCGCCGACCAGCGGTTGCGGCCCGAACGCGCGGAAGAAGGGCCCGATGCCCAGCATCACCATCGCGGCGGTCACCGTCTCGGGGTCGCTGCGCGCGTCTTCCGACCCGCGACGCCGCGTGATCGACGCCACGAGGCTGAACAACTTCAGCATCATCAGCGGGTCCTGCGACAGCGTGTCGCTGACGCCGTGCGCGTCGACCGCGTCCTCGTCAAGGCGCCAGAGTTCCAGCGCGGCAGCCGTTTCGGCCAGCACGGGCAACGACTGCGGGTCGAAGCGGCGCGCCCACGTCTCCACGTCGCGCTCGGCACGCGTCAGCAGGGGCGGCGTCGGCTGGGGGTCCATGGCGGCGGCTCGTCAGTGCGGGATATCGGACGGCCAGCTTCGAACTTCAATGGCGCGCCGGTGGTCGGGCGGGAGCGACTTCGACGTTCGCCGGCCCGCGCCGCTCCGGAGCATCATGCGCCGCCGGGGCCACGACCGCGGGCGGCGCGGATGTCGGATCCGGAAGCCAAACGAGCAATCCGCCGTTCAGGACGGAGAGCGCGCCGATCGATGCCGCCAGGGTCGCCGCCCGGCGGCGATGCCGCGGCGTCAGTGTGGAATCCACTTCAGGGATCATGACGAGGGCCCTCCGACGCCGGAGGCTTGTGCCTCCGGCGTCGTGTTGCAATGCCGACCAAGGGTCGAAAACGGTGCAGACAACTGCCTACAGCCGGGTGACGCCGGGCAGGACGCCGATGCGGCGGCCGTCGACGTACAGCGCCCCTTCGGGCGCGCCGGCTTCAGCGTAGAACTCGAGCACCGGGTCGTGCGCGGGCGGCGGAAGCGAGGCTGGCGCCAGCCGGCGCGCCCAGGCGGCGAGGCCTCTGCCGGCCAGGCGCAGCAGGCGCGCGACGGGACGGCGCCAAGCGCCGGAAGCTGCGGGCACGGCAGCGTCGTGCCAGCTCAGGGTCTTGCTCATGATCGGCTCTCCCAGGTCCGTGCGCGAGTTCGTATCCGTGGGCTCGCGTCGGGCCGTCGTGGTTCATCAAGGGGGGCTGTGTCGCGCCAGTTCGGCGCGCAGTTCGCGTGCGGCCCGCTGCCGCTGGCCGGAGCCGGATCGGCGGTGGGCACCCGCGGCGCGTGAACGCGCGGCGGTGGCGAAGGGGTTGCGCGGCTTGGCGGGTGTCAGGGTCAGCTTCATTGGGTGCTCCTCGGCAGAATGCAAAACGGCCCGGGGGCGAGCCACCGGGCCGTTGGAGGTCGAGCTGCGGACCCTCAGATCCTCAGCCCGGCACCCAGGGCCCGGTCGACGCGCCGCCCACACCTCGTGTCTGCGGGCACGGGGCGGTTGCGGGGCGGGTTGACAGGTACACGTTCAGGAAACTCCAGGGGTTCGGGGCCGGACTCATTCACCGGCATGCATCGAATGATAAAGAAACGATGATCAAGCGCAAGCTGTTTTGCTCAAACGAGCAAGCTGCCCCCAAGAACTAGGGGCGCTTGCGTTTCAGCGGCGCCACACCCGCCTGCGTCTTCAGCCACAGCGCATGGTGCGGATCGACACCCGGCGGCGGGGGCGGCGGCGGTGGTGCCGGCGGCGGCGTGTTCAGCACCTCGCCCAGCAAGTCCAGCAGGCGCGCGCGCGCCTTGTGCGGGTGACGCCGGTAGTAACTCAGCACCAGGCCGACGATGAAGCGTTCGTCATCGTCGCGCGGTTGACTGCTGGTCGGCAGCGGCTCGTCGCCCTCCGGCGGCAGCACCTGGGGCGGCGGGCGGCCGTCGTGCGCCAGGTCCATCCAGCCGATCGGCTTGCGGCAGCGCTGTTCGAACTGGCGGGCAAGCCGTTCGCCGATCTGCCGCGAGCGGCTCTTGATCTGGCTCCAGTAGCTGGGCTGGATCAGCACCTGTTCGGCGAAGCGGCGCTCCAGTCCCCGCAGCGCCGAGGCGTCGGGGTGCTTGACGGTGGCGCGGACAAATTCGTCGAACAGGGCCAGCGCATTCTCGAAGCGGAGCTGCGCGAGTTGCGCGGGCTCCGGGCTGGCGGGAAGCATGCCTGGATGATAAAGCTCCGTTGGCAGCAGCTAGCATGGCGTCGTGACCCTGCCTGATGTGTCCCTGTGCACCATCGCGTTCGCCGACGGCGGGCGTGTGCCGGCGCTCGGCCTGGGCACCTGGCGCATGGGCGAGCGAGGGGCCGCGCGCGCCACCGAAGAAGCGTCGCTGCGGCATGCGCTGGAGCGCGGCGTGCGCCTGTTCGACACCGCCGAGATGTACGGTGACGGGGGTGCGGAGAGCGTGCTCGGCGCCGCGCTCGGGGCGGCGATGCGCGCCCGGGACGTCGCGCGCGAGTCGCTGTTCATCGTCTCGAAGGTGCTGCCGCAGAACGGCGACGCCGCCGGCGTCGTCGCGGCCTGTGATGCCAGCCGGCGTCGCCTCGGTCTCGACGTCATCGATCTGTACCTGCTGCACTGGCGCGGCGGCGTGCCGCTGGCGCAGACGCTGGCCGGCTTCGAGCGGCTGCTCGCACGCGGTCACGTGCGGCGGGTCGGGGTCAGCAATTTCGACGTCGACGATCTCGACGAGTGGACCGCGCTCACCGGCGGCGCGCGCTGCGATGCCAACCAGGTCTGGTACTCGCTCGGCGAGCGCGGGCCCGAACACGCGCTGATTCCCTGGCAGCGCCGGCACGGCGTACCGCTGATGGCCTACTGCCCGCTCGACCAGGGCGCGCTGGCACGCCACGCCGCGCTGCGTGGCGTCGGCGAGCGCCACGGCGCGGCAGCCGCCACGGTCGCGCTGGCCTGGCTGCTCGGGCAACCGGGCGTGATCGCGATTCCCAAGGCCGTGCAGCCGCAGCACCTCGACGACGTGCTGGCCGCGCCGCGCCTGCGCCTGGAAGACGATGACCACGCGGCGCTCGCACGCGCCTTCCCGGCGCCGACGCGCCGCCGCCCGCTCGCGATGCGCTGAGCGCGCGCTCGCGGCTCACGCAGCGGCGGGCGTTCCTCAGTCCTCGTCGTGCACCCGGTGCGCGCCGATGAGGTCATGCTGCACGGTCGGCGGCACCGCTTCGTAGTGCGACATCGCGATCGTGTACTGGCCCTGGCCCGCGGTCAGCGCGTTCAGCCGCATCTGGTAGCTCGCCAGCTCCGACAGCGGTGCCTGCCCGCGCACCCGCATCGTGCCCGGGTTGCCGTTGGCAGTGCCGGTGACGATGCCGCGGCGCGACGCCAGATCGCCGGTGATGTCGCCGATGCTGCCGTCAGGCGCCGCGATCTCGATGTCGACGATCGGCTCCAGCACGATCGCCCGCGCCTCGCGCATCGCGGCGAGGAATGCCTTCTTGCCCGCCGTCACGAACGCGATCTCCTTGCTGTCCACGCTGTGGTGCTTGCCGTCGTGCACGGTCACCCTGACGTCGACGACCGGATAGCCGGCGATCGCGCCGCCGGCCAGCACCTCGCGCACGCCCTTCTCGACCGCCGGGATGAACTGGTTCGG
>JBDTUO010000197.1:0-6041 GCA_040007675.1 Rubrivivax sp. | reverse complement strand
CGCTACGCGCTGTGCACGATGTGCATCGGCGTCGGCCAGGGCATCGCGGTGGTACTCGAGCGGGTCTGAGGCCCGGCCCGGCCCCGCCTCCACGTTTTCAGGTTTCAGGAGAAGACGCCATGCGCACCCAGGTCGCCATCATCGGCGCCGGCCCGGCCGGCTTGCTGCTCGGCGCCCTGCTGAGCAAGCAAGGCATCGACAACGTCGTGCTCGAGCAGCGCAGCGCCGACTACGTGCTGGGCCGCATCCGGGCCGGCGTGCTCGAGCAGGTCACGGTCGACCTGATGGACGAAGCCGGCGTCGGCGACCGGCTGCACGCCGAGGGGCTGGTCGACGACGGTTTCATCTACGCGTTCAACGGCCAGGCACACCGGATCGACCTCGCTCGCCTGACCGGCAAGCGCGTCACGGTCTACGGCCAGACCGAGCTCACGCGCGACCTGATGCACGCCCGCACCGCTGCCGGCCGACCGACCGTGTACGAGGCCCAGGACGTCGCGCTGCACGGCTTCGACGGCACGCAGCCGCACGTCACCTACACCGATGCCGGCGGCGCGCAGCGCCTGGACTGCGACTTCATCGCCGGCTGCGACGGCTTTCACGGCGTCAGCCGCCAGAGTGCGCCGGCCGACGTGCTGCGCACCTACGAGAAGGTCTACCCCTTCGGCTGGCTCGGGGTGCTGGCCGACGTGCCGCCGATCTCCAAGGAGATCGTCTACGCCAACCACGAGCGCGGCTTCGCGCTCGCCAGCCTGCGCAGCATGAAGCGCAGCCGCTACTACGTGCAGTGCCCGCTGGACGACACGCTCGAACAGTGGACCGACGACGCGTTCTGGGCCGAGTTTCGCGCCCGCATGCCGGCTGAGCTCGGCGACCGGCTGGTCACCGGGGCGTCGATCGAGAAGAGCATCGCGCCGCTGCGCAGCTTTGTCGCCGAGCCGATGCGCTTCGGCCGCCTGTTCCTGGCCGGCGACGCCGCCCACATCGTGCCGCCGACCGGCGCCAAGGGCCTGAACCTGGCGGCCGGCGACGTCGGCCTGCTCTCGCGGGCGCTCGACGAACACTACCGCGAGCACAGCGATGCCGCGATCGACGACTACTCGCGCCGCGCGCTCGCACGGGTCTGGAAGGCCGAGCGCTTCTCGTGGTGGTTCACGACCATGATGCACCGCTTCCCGGAGGACGGCGCGTTCGGCGCGCGCATGCGCCAGGCCGAGCTCGACTACCTGACGGGCTCGGAAGCGATGCAGCGGGCGGTGGCGGAGAACTACGTCGGGCTGCCGCTCTGACGGCATGGCGCCGACGCCCGGGCGCCGCCGGCAAGGGCTTTGCAGCGTGACCGCCGCATCGCGCCATCAGGCAAACCCCCTTGCGGGCCGTGGCGCGGCACCGCATCCTCACGGGCTCACACCCCGCCATCCCTCCAGGAAGTCACGCATGATGATGATGATGAAACTCCGCACCGTCGCCCCGTTCACTCTCGGCGCACTCGCGCTGGCAGCCCACCTGACTGCGTCTGCGCAAGGCATGCCGCCGCTGAAGGTCGGGCTGATGCTGCCGTCCACCGGCACCTACGCGGCGCTCGGCGACATGATCGAGAAGGGCTTCAAGCTCAGCGTGCAGGAGCACGGCGGCAAGCTCGGCGGTCGTTCGATCGAGTACTTCACGGTCGACGACGAGAGTGACCCGAGCAAGGCGACCGACAACGTCAACAAGCTGATCAAGCGCGACAACGTCGACGTGCTGATCGGCACCGTGCACTCGGGCGTCGCGGTCGGCATGGCCAAGGCGGCCAAGGAAAGCAACACGCTGCTGATCATCCCGAACGCCGGCGCCGATGCGATCACCGGCCCGATGTGCGCGCCGAACATCTTCCGCTCGAGCTTCAGCAACTGGCAGCCGGGTTACGCCACCGGCGTCGTCGCGGCGAAGAAGGGCTACAAGACCGCGATCACGATCACCTGGAACTACGGCGCCGGCGCCGACACCGTCAAGGGATTCCGCGAGGCCTTCGAGAAGGGCGGCGGCAAGGTGACCAAGGACCTGAACCTGCCATTCCCGAACGTCGAGTTCCAGGCCCTGCTGACGCAGATCGCGTCCGAGAAACCCGACGTGGTCTATGCCTTCTTCGCCGGCGGCGGTGCCACCAAGTTCCTCAAGGATTACGCGGCCGCGGGCCTGACGAAGTCGGTTCCGCTGATGGGATCCGGCTTCCTGACCGACGGCGTGCTCGAGGCGACGGGCGGATCGGCGGAGGGCATCGTCACCGCGCTGCACTACGGGGACGACATCGACACGCCGCGCAACAAGGACTTCCGCAACAAGTTCGCGGTGGCCTACAAGGCCAACCCCGACGTCTACGCGCTGCAGGGTTACGACGCGGCGCAGATGCTGGCCGCGGGCCTGACGGCGGTCAAGGGCGACATGGGCAAGCGCGATGCGCTGTACAGCGCGATCGAGAAGGCGCGCATCGACAGCCCGCGCGGCCCGTTCACGCTGTCGAAGGCGCACAACCCGGTGCAGGACTTCTACGTGCGCGAGGTCAAGGGCAACTACAACGTCGTTACCAGCGTCGCCGTCAAGGGCCTGGCCGACCCGGCGCGCGGCTGCAAGATGTGATCTTGGTGCCCCCACGCTCACTGCGTTCGCTGCCCCCCGAGGGGGCGGCCGCGCCCTTCGGGCGGCCGGGCGGGCGCGGCGTCTCGTGCCACAGGAGCAGACCATGATCCTTGAAGTCGCCGACATCCGCATCGATCCGGCGCGCGCGCCGGAGTTCGAGGTCGCCATCGCGCACGGCGTGATGACGGCGATCGCGCCGGCCAAGGGCTACCGGAGCCACACCGTCCAGTGCAGCGCCGAGTCGCCCGGTCGCTACCTGCTGATGATCGAGTGGGACACGCTCGAGGACCACACGGTGGGCTTTCGCGGTGGGCCGGCGTTCGCGCAGTGGCGCGCGATCGTCAGCCCCTTCTTCGCCGGGCCGCCGGTGGTCGAGCACTTCACGCTCGTCGCCTCGTCGTGAGCCGGGGCCGCGCCGCGTGAGTTCGCGCGCGGAGGTGGTCGCGCGCGCGGCGGCGCACGTCGACGGCGGCGCCTTCGAGGCCGAACTGGCGCGCCGGGTCGCGATCCGCAGTGCGAGCCAGGACGCCGACGCCGGGCCGGCGCTGCGCGCCTACCTCAGCGACGAACTGCAACCCACGCTCGAAGCCCTCGGGTTCGAGTGCCGGCTGCACCCGAACCCGGTCACGACGGCCGGGCCGCTGCTGGTCGCGCGCCGCGTCGAAGACCCGGCGCGGCCGACCGTGCTGATGTACGGCCACGGTGACGTCATCCGCGGCCAGGACGCGGCGTGGACCCGCGGCGCCGGCCCGTGGCAGCTCGCCGCCGACGGCGACCGTTGGTACGGCCGCGGCACCGCCGACAACAAGGGCCAGCACAGCATCAACCTGGCGGCGCTGGCACTCGTGCTCGGCGCGCGCGGCGGCCGGCTCGGCTTCAACGTCACCTGGCTGTTCGAGACCGGCGAGGAGATGGGCTCGCCGGGCCTGGCGGCGTTCTGCGCCGCACAGCACGAGGCGCTGGCTGCCGACGTGCTGATCGCCAGCGACGGCCCGCGCCTGAGCGCCGCGCAGCCGACCGTGTTCCTCGGCTCGCGCGGCGTGGTCAATTTCGAGCTGCGCCTGAACCTGCGCGACGGCGCGCACCACTCCGGCAACTGGGGCGGGTTGCTGCGCAACCCCGGCACCGTGCTCGCGAATGCGATCGCTTCGCTCGTCGACGCCCAGGGACGCATCCGCATCGACGCGTTGCGGCCGCCGCCGATTCCGCCCGCGGTGCGCGCCGCCTTGGCGGGGCTGGTGGTCGGTGGCGGACCGGAAGACCCGACCATCGACGACGACGGCTGGGGCGAACCGGGCCTGACGCCGGCCGAGCGCGTGTTCGGCTGGAACACGCTCGAGGTGCTGGCGTTCCGTACCGGTAACGCGGAGCACCCGGTGAACGCGATCCCGCCGACGGCGACAGCCACCCTGCACCTGCGCTACGTCGTCGGCACCGAAGTTGCGGGGCTCGAGGCCGCGCTGCGCGAGCACCTGGATGCGCACGGTTTTCCGTGGGTCGAGGTCGGGGTCGTCGGCGAGACGATGGCGGCGACGCGGCTGGACCCGGACGACCCGTGGGTGCACTTCACGCTGGCGTCGATCGAGCGCACCACCGGCCACGCGCCGGTGCTGCTGCCGAACCTCGGTGGCTCGCTGCCGAACGACGTCTTCGCCGACGGGCTCGGGCTGCCGACCGTGTGGATCCCGCACAGCTACCCGGGCTGCCGCCAGCACGCGCCGGACGAACACCTGTTGCGGCCGGTGGCGCGCGAGGCGCTGCAGCTGATGGCCGCACTGTTCTGGGACCTCGGAGGGTTCACCCCGCCGGCGCACTCGCACCGGTCCGCGCGAGCTTCAACAGCAAGCGCCGCAACTGCCGCTGTTCCGCCGCGCTGAGCGCGGCCAGCGCGCCCTCCTCCATCGTGCGCGATACGGCGTGCGCCGCCTGTGCGAGCGCCTCGCCCTCGCGCGTCAGCTGCACCTTCACCGCCCGGCCGTCGCCAGGGTGGCGACGCCTTTCGACCAGCCCGCGTTCGGCCAGCCGGTCGACCAGCGTCGTCACGTGCGGCGCCGGCAACTGCAGCGCTGCACCGATCTGCTTGGGCAGCGCGTGCCGGCCGCCCATCAGCATCGCGAGCAGCGTGAAATCCACCGGCCGCACCGCGAACGGCTCGCCGATCTGGCGCTGGAAGCTGCGCCGGGTCGGCACCTCGGCCTGGGCCAGCAGGTAGCCGACCAGATGCTCGACCGCAACCGCGTTCAGCCCCTGCGCGCTCGCGGCCGTCGTCGGCCCGGCCTCAGCCCCGACATCCACCACGGCATCCACCACGACATCAGCCACGACGCGGCACGATCACCGCGCCGTCGCGAGGCTCGGCGTACAGCTGTTCGACGAGGTCTGCGCGATGCGCCAGCACCGCGCGCTGGTTGATCGAACCCTTGTCCGTGACCTCGCCGCGGTCGATGTGCGGTGGCTCGCTGAGCAGCAGCGCTGCCGCGGGGCGGGTCGCGCTGCCGGTGCCTTCGGCCCACAGGCGGTCCAGCATCGCCTGGAAGAAGGCGCGCACCGCGGGTGCCGCCAGCACCTGCGCCGCGGTCCAGTCGGCCGGCAGGCCGAAGCGGCGCCGGGCGTCCTCGACCCGCGGGAAGATCAGCAGCCCCACTTCGTCGCGGTTCAGCCCGGTGACCACGGCGTCCTGCACCAGCGGGTCGCCGGCGTGGCTGATGCGTGCGCGCAGCGGCCCGACGCTGACGAAGGTGCCGGTCGCGAGCTTGAAGTCCTCGGCGATGCGGCCGTCGAAGCGCAGGCCGCGCTGCGGGTCCGACGGGTCCTTGAAGGTCACCGCGTCGCCGGTGCGGTAGTAGCCCTCCTCGTCGAACGCATCCGCGGTCTGCTCGGGCGCCCGCCAGTAGCCCGGCATCACGTTCGGGCCGCGGAAGCGGATCTCGGTCTTGCCGCTGCCCTCGGCGTTGGGCACCAGCTTGACCTCGACCCCCGGCACCGGCAGGCCGATGTCGCCCGACATCACATCGGCGCCGACGGCGAAGGTGCACGACGGCGCGGTCTCGGTCATGCCCAGGCCGGTGAAGACCGGGATGCGCTCGCCGACCGCGGCTTCGGCGTGGCGGTCCAGGTGATCCCACACGGCCTGCGACAGGCCGGCGCCGGCGAACATGAAGGCCTGCACGCGCGAGAACAGGCGCTCGCGCAGCGCCGGATCGTGGTCCATCGCACGCGCGATCTCCTCGAAGCCCTTGGGGACGTTGAAGTAGATCGTCGGCGCGATCTCGCGCAGGTTGCGCAGCGTCTCGGCCATGCCCTTGGGCGTCGGCTTGCCGTCGTCGATGTAGAGCGTGCCGCCGTTGTAGAGCGCGATGCCGATGTTGTGATTGCCGCCGAAGGTGTGGTTCCACGGCAGCCAGTCGACCAGCACCGGCGGC
>JBDTUO010000196.1:0-6062 GCA_040007675.1 Rubrivivax sp. | reverse complement strand
GCGCCCCTTCCCGCACACGTGCAGACCTCGCGCGTGCCGCCTCAGACAACACCCCAATCGACCATGGCCGACGACACCAATCCCGTGTTCCAGATCCAGCGCATGTACCTGAAGGACTTGTCGCTGGAGCAGCCGAATTCGCCGCAGATCCTGCTCGAACAGCAGCAGCCGCAGGTCGAGATCAACCTCGGCATGGGCGCCGAGCAGGTGACCGACGGCATCGTCGAGGTCACCGTGACCGCGACCGTCACGACCAAGGTCGGCGAGAAGGTGCTGTTCCTCGTCGAGGCCAAGCAGGCCGGCATCTTCGAGATCCGCAACGTGCCGGCCGATCAGATGCAGGGCATCGTCGGCGTCGTCTGCCCGCAGATGATCTACCCGTACCTGCGCGCGATCGTCTCCGACGTCTGCACGCGCGCCGGCTTTCCGCCGATCCTGCTGACCGAGGTGAACTTCCAGGCGATGTTCGAAGCCCAGCAACAGCAGGCAGCGGCGGCCAACGGCGGCGGCTCGCGCATCATCACCGGCGCGAACTGACGCCCCCGGCCGCCGGCACGGCGCAGAGTGCCGACCGATGGACCGCTCGACGCAGCTGGTCGTGCTCGGCGCCGGTGCCTGGGGCACGGCGCTGGCCGTGGCCGCGGCGGCGCGCGGCCCGGTGCTGCTGTGGGCCCGCGACGCCGAGCAGGCCGCACAGATGCAGGCCACGCGCGTCAACGCGCGCTACCTGCCCGACACGCTGCTGCCACCGACGGTGTTGCTTACCGCCGACCTCGACACCGCGCATGCCGCGGCCAGCCACGCGGCGCTGCTCGTGATCGCGACGCCGATGGCGGCGCTGCGGGCGACGCTGCGCACGCTGCCGCCCGGCCTGCCGGCGATGTGGCTGTGCAAGGGATTCGAGCAGGGGGCGGGTGCCCTCGGCCACGAGCTCGCCCGTGCCGAGCGCCCCGGGGTGGCGGCGGGCGTGCTGTCCGGGCCCAGTTTTGCGCTCGAGGTCGCGCGCGGCCAGCCGACCGCGCTCGTGGCGGCGAGCACCGACGCAGCCCTCGCCGCCGCCGCCATCGAGGTGCTGCATGGTGACGCGCTGCGCGTGTACACGAGCACCGACGTCGTCGGCGTCGAAGTCGGCGGCGCGGTCAAGAACGTGATCGCGATCGCCACCGGCATCGGCGACGGGTTGCCGGTGCCGGGGCTGAACGCGCGCGCGGCGCTGGTCACGCGCGGCCTGGCCGAGATGACGCGGCTCGGCGTCGCCTTGGGTGCGCAGCCGGAGACGTTCATGGGCCTGTCGGGCCTGGGCGACCTCGTGCTGACCGCGACCGGAGCGCTGTCGCGCAACCGGCGCGTCGGCTTGCTGTTGGCCCAGGGCCGCACGCTGGCGCAGGCGCTGGCCGAGCTCGGCCACGTCGCCGAGGGCGTCTACAGCGCGGCGACGGTGCTCGCGCGGGCGCGTTCGCTCGGCGTCGAGATGCCGATCACCGAGGCCGTGGTCGACGTGCTCGAGGGCCGGCTGGCGCCGCCCGCGGCAATCGCACGGTTGATGGGCCGCCAGGCGCGCCCGGAGCACTGACGGCGCGCCGTCGGCGGCGACGCGCGGTCGCCACCGCTGCGCGCTCAAGCCGCGCCGGCAAAGCCGCACTGCCGCCAGGCCTCGAAGACCGCGACCGCCACCGCGTTCGACAGGTTCAGGCTGCGCTGGCCCGGCCGCATCGGCAGCCGCAGCCGCCGGGCTTCCGGCAGGGCGTCGCGCAGCGCCGCCGGCAGGCCGCTCGACTCGCTGCCGAACAGCAGCCAGTCGCCGCGCCGCCAGACGATCTCGGCCGGGCCGCGGGTGCCGCGCGTCGTGAAGCCGAAGCAGCGCGCCGGGTCGGGCTGCAGCTGCTCGCACAAGGCCAGCCACGACGCATGGCGCTGCACCGAGGCGTACTCGTGGTAATCGAGCCCGGCCCGCCGCAGCAGCCGGTCGTTCATCGAGAAGCCGAGCGGCTCGACGAGGTGCAGCTCGCAACCGGTGTTGGCGGCCAGCCGGATCACGTTGCCGGTGTTGGGCGGGATCTCGGGCGCCACCAGGACGATGCGGAACATCGGTCAGGGCGTGCGCGCGACGACCCACACGCGCACCGCGGAGGCGCCGTGTGTGCGCAGCGTGAGCGCGGCTTCGACCGCCGTCGCGCCGGTCGTCAGCACGTCGTCGACCAGCACGACACGTCGGCCCGCGATGACCTGCGGGCGCGCGGCCGCGAACGCACCACGCAGGTTGCGGCGCCGCGCCGCGCGGTCCAGCGTGGCCTGCGCCGGCGCGTCGTGGCGGCGCACGAGCACGTTGGCCGATGCCGGACGGTCCAGCGCCGTGGCGAGCCGTCGCGCCACTTCCCAGGCCTGGTTGTAGCCGCGTGCGGCCTGGCGCGCCGGCGTCAGCGGCACCGGCAGCAGCAGCTCGGGCCAGGCAGCCTCCGCGTCGTCGCTGCCGTCGCCGTCCGGCGACCTCGATCCCAGCGTGCGCTGGATCAGCCGCGCGCAGGGGGCGGCGAGCTCGGCCCGGCCCCGGTACTTGAACGCGGCGAGCAGGCGGTCCCACGGGAAGCCGTAGTCGACCGCGCAGCGCACGTGCTCGTACGGCGGCGGTTCGCGCAGGCAGTCCGGACAGCGCGGCAGCGCAAGCGCCAGCGGACGCGCACAACAGCCACAGCGCGCGCGCGGCACCGCGTGACGCGCCACGCAGTCGTCGCACACCACGCCCGCTGTCCAGCGCCGGCAGACCTCGCACAGGCCGGCGACAGAACGCTGCGCGGCCAATGGCGGCCCGGGTGAGGCGACCGTGGGAGATCGACGCCAGCGGAAGCTGCCCAGCATCGCGTCAATATACTGCCCGCATGAGCCCCAGCGGCGGCCCGCAGGGCGATCTTCCCGGCGTGGCACGCCTGCCGGACCAGACGCCTGCGTCGGTTGAGCCGGCACCGGCGTCGCGTCCGGTCGACCCGGTGGCGCTGGCACGGATCCGGCAGCGCCTGGAGCGCAGCCCCGCGCCCTGGCTGCACGAGGAGGTCGCGCGCCGGATGGCCGATCGGCTGTCGTTGATCCGGCAAGCGCCGCGTCGCGTGATCGACTGGTGGCCGCAGGGCGGCGGCGGAGCGTCCGCGCTGACGGTGGCCACGCCGGACGCGCAGCGCCTGTCGCTCGACGCAGATGGGCATCTCGTGGCGGCACCGACCCGCTGGTGGTCGATGGCGCACTGGCGCGGCGCGCCGCGCCAGGTGGGCGATACCCCCGATGCCCGCGAGGCGATAAGCGCCGACCTGCTGTGGGCCAACATGCTGCTGCACTGGGTGGCTGACCCGCCGACGCTGCTGCGGCGCTGGCACGAGGCGCTCGCGGTCGACGGTTTCCTGATGTTCTCGACGCTCGGGCCGGGCACGCTGGAGGCGCTGCAGGCGATCCATGCCGACGCCGGTTGGGGCCCGCCGCAGGCGCCGTTCGTCGACATGCATGACGTCGGCGACATGCTGCTCGAAGCCGGCTTCGCGGACCCGGTGATGGACCAGGAGACCTTGACCCTCACCTGGGCCGATGGCGACGCCGCGCTGGCGGAGTTGCGGGCGGTGGGGGGCAACGCCGATCCACGGCGAACCCGCGGTCTTCGCACGCCACGCTGGCGATCGGCGCTGGCCGAACGGCTACCGCGTGCGCGTGATCAGCGTGTGGCGCTCGACTTCGAGATCGTGTACGGCCACGCGGTGCGGGTCGCGCCGCGGCCCCGGATCGAGGCCGAGACCACAGTGAGGCTGCAGGACATGCGCTCTATACTTCGCAGTCGCCGTGCCGGCTGAGTCCGGTGCGCACCCGTAGAATTTCGGCCGGCTGCATCTTTCCAGGGGGAGGTGCCCGCCACACCCGGCTGCCGGCGCGCGGCCCTGTCAACTCCCGAACCCACGCACGACCGCAAGACGTTGGACTTCCTGATCGCATGAGCACCGCGCTCGCCCCGAGCCCCTGGCCGGCGCCGCCCCGCAGCATCGATGACAGCCCCTGGCGCTTCGCGCAAAGGGTCGAGCTGAACGACGGCGGCGTGCGCCGCCACGCCCTGCAATGGGTACTGCGCCGCAATTGTGTGCTGTCGCCGCGCCAGGTGTTCACGGTCTACCTGTCGATGTGCGCGGTGTCGCTGCTGATCGCCGCTGGCTTCTGGTGGCACGGGGCGCCGTACATCGCTGGATTTGCCGGCCTGGAACTGATCGCAGTCGGAGTCGCGCTGGCGGTGTATTCGCGCCATGCGACCGACCGCGAGACGCTGACGCTGGCCGCGCGCCGGCTGGCGGTCGAGCGCCGGTTCGGCGGTCGCATCGAGCGGGTGGACTTTCGCGCCGAATGGCTTCGCGTGGAACCCGCAATCGCCCAAGGCTCGCTGGTGGAACTGGCGGGCGAAGGACGCAGCATGCGGATCGGCCGCTTTCTGCGGCCCGAACAGCGCGCGGCCTTCGCGCAGGAATTGCGACGCGCACTGCGGCGCGCGCAGACGGGGTGGACCCCGCAGGATTCGGAACTGGAACTGCAACGATGACGACGACAACGAGCCCTTTCGGACGCGTGACGCAGGCGGTGCGTGCGCTGGCCTTGACGGCGCTGGCCGCGCTGTGCTGGCCGGCGCTTGCGGTCAACGACCTGCCCGGCGGCCCGGCGGTCAACCAGCTCAACCTGCACCCGCCGGCATCGCAGATCGCCGAGCAGCAGCAGTGGCTGCACTGGGTGATGCTGGTGATCTGCCTCGCCATCTTCGTCGCCGTCTTCGGCGTCATGTTCTATTCCATCGTGAAGCACCGCAAGTCGGTCGGCCACAAGGCCGCGACCTTCCACGAGAGCCTGACGGTCGAGATCGTGTGGACCGTGGTGCCGTTCATCATCGTGATCGGCATGGGGGCGCTGGCGACGCGCACCGTCGTCGCGATGAAGGACACGACCAATGCCGACCTCACCATCAAGGCGACCGGATACCAGTGGAAGTGGGGCTACGACTACCTCAAGGGCGAAGGCGAGGGCATCAACTTCCTGGCGACGCTGGACCTCGCGCAGCGCGAAATGTCCGACAGCGGTCACCCCAGCGGCGACGATTACCTGCTGAAGGTCGATAACCCGCTGGTCGTGCCGGTGGACCGCAAGGTGCGCATCGTCACCACGGCCAACGACGTCATTCACGCCTGGATGGTGCCCGCACTGGGTGTCAAGCAGGATGCGATCCCGGGTTTCGTGCGCGACGCCTGGTTCCGCGCCACCAAGACCGGCGACTTCTACGGCCAGTGCGCCGAGCTGTGCGGCAAGGAGCACGCCTACATGCCGATCCACGTGAAGGTGGTCTCGCAGCCCGAGTACACCGCGTGGGTCGACGGCAGGAAGAAGGCGATGGCGGCGCTGGCCGATGACCCGGGCAAGGTCTGGACGCTGCCCGACCTCGTCGCGCGGGGCGAGAAGGTCTACCAGGCCAACTGCCAGGCCTGCCACCAGGCCACCGGCAAGGGCGCCGGCCCGATCAAGCCCCTCGACGGCAGCCAGATCGTGCTGAACGATCCGGCCCAGCAGATCCACATCCTGCTCAACGGCGCGGCCAATGGTGCGATGCCGTCGTGGAAGACGCTGTCCGACACCGAGATCGCCGCCGTCATCACGTACACGAAGAACGCGTGGAGCAATCAGACCGGCAAGCTCGTGCAGCCAGCCGACGTTGTCGCCGCCCGCAAGCAGTGAACCCGCATCCGCCCAGGAGATCCGAATGAGTGCAGTCCTCGACCACCCCGGCGGCCACGAGCACGACGACCACGCCCACGACCACGCGCACCATCCCTACGGCTGGCGCCGCTGGCTGTTCGCGACGAACCACAAGGACATCGGCACGATGTACCTGTTGTTCGCGTTCACGATGCTGATGCTCGGCGGGGTGCTGGCGATGCTGATCCGGGCCGAGCTGTTCCAGCCGGGCCTGCAGTTCTTCAACCCCGAGCTGTTCAACCAGCTCACGACGATGCACGGCCTGATCATGGTGTTCGGCGCCATCATGCCGGCCTTCGTCG
>JBDTUO010000195.1:0-6087 GCA_040007675.1 Rubrivivax sp. | reverse complement strand
CGTAGGACGATCCTGACCCGAGCCAGGGGGGATGCGCGGCCGCCGGCCCAGCCGCCCGGCGCCCGTCAGCCGTTTATCAGCCGTTTATCAGCCGTGCATCAGCCGAGCTATCAGCCGTGCACGAGCCCGCCCACGGCGCGCGTGGGGCAGGCGCCGGCGTGACGGGCAGCGCTGAGCACGTACATGCGGTCGAGCTGCTCGAGCTCGACCATCAGCGCGTCGATCTGGGCCAGAAAGGCCTCGCGGCTCACGTGGGGGCTGGCTGTGAACAGCGTGGAGGCGCGCTGCGCCACGCCGTCCTCGCCGGCATGCCGCGCCCAGCGCCGCAACTCGCAGTACGCGAGCAAGGCCAGCCGTCCCAGGTCGTCGCGCCGGCGGGCGTGCCGCAGGTCACCGAGCAGGTCTTCCAGGCCGAGCCGCTTGTCGAGGTTGGCGTCCATGTTGCGGTGCAGCATCAGCCTCGAAACTGACTGATTCCTGACGTTTCGCCTCGGCCACACGCCCCTGTGGGCCGGCGGCGACCCGTTCGTCGCGTCTGGGTTGATTCCCCGTCGAATCCGTGCCTGTGTGCGGCCTGAAGCCGCGCCATGTCGCGGTTCGCCGCCTGGGCGACAGCGACCCTCTGCGCCGACAAATCACCCCAGAGAATGCCGATGCACAGCCGGCCGGCACAATGCGGCGATGAGCACCCGTCGCACTTCACGCCCCACTCGCCGCCTGGCCACGCAGAGCGTGGAACTGGCAATCGCCGCGCCCCAGGTCGTCGCGCAGCGCCTGACGCGCATGGCGCTCGCCGGCCCATCACCCTCCGCCAAGGACCGCCGCGAGTTCTCGCAGATGGGGCAGGAGAAGGTGCTGGCCTTCTACCAGTCGTGGAACGCGATGTGGACGCAGGCCTGCCAGTCGCAGTGGCAGCTCGCCCAATCGTTCGGCCGCGCCGCGCTGAGCGGCTCGCCGGGCCGGGCGGCGGCCGCCGCCGGGCAGGCCGCCAGCGCGGCCGCGACACGCATCGTCTCCGCGGGACTCGCGCCGGTGCACGGCAAGGCGGTGTCCAACGCGAAGCGACTGGCGCGCACGACGCGCCGGCGCTGACGCCGCCGCAAGGCGCTGCGGCCCGCCGCATCAGCCCGCGGTGGAAGTGGGCGGGGCGCCGCGCTCGGCAGCGAAGTCCACGAGCAGTTCGAACTCGCAGCACACGACCGGCATCTGAAGCGTCGGCGTGCGGCCGATGCGTTCGCACTCGCGTGTGAAGAACTCCCAGTGCCCGGCACGCCAGTAGGCGAGTGTGCCGTCGCCCTCGCCTTCGACCGCTGCGTAAGCATCGTCCACCGCGTCGAACGGGCAGACGTGAACGCGCGTCGACCGCGTCAGCAGGGCCGGTTCGTCGAGGTGGTCGACGACGACCTCGAGCTCGCCGACGACCGGCAGCGCGTCGCCGTCGTGTTCGCAGGCCCACAGCAAGGCCGTTCCGGCGCGCTTGCGCCCGCTACGGATGAGCGCGATCAATGACTGCGACAGCGCGGCCGAGTCACCGTAGGCACCGACCCCCAGCGGGCCCTCGGGCAGCGTGATGCCCCGTGCCGCCAAACGTTGTCGCATGGCCTGCGCTGTGGGCAATGGAGCAGCGCTCACTGGTGCGCGGCCTCGTCAGCCGCCACGCACCAGCGCTTCGGGGATCGCGAAGCGTTCGCTGCGGCCCAGGTGCGGCTGACTGATGTCGCCCACCTGCTGCCCCGCCAGCGGCTCCGGCGCGCCCGCCCGACACCGTCGGGCGTCACCTCGTGAGACCGCCTCTGGCGGACATGGAATTCACTCGTCAGTGCCGCTTGTTCTTCGTCGTACAGACGAAACTGGCTGCGCGCTCGATGTCGCCGTGGCCGACGTAGCGCGCCACGCTCGGGTACGCGCACAAGGGCCGTGTGCGGTCGGGCGCCCAGTTCGCCGGCACCTCGGGGTTCACGCCGCCGGGGTTGCCCGGCCCGCGCGCCGACGCCACCAGCGCGCCGGGCGCCTGGCCGTGCTCGACCCACGCGACGAGCGGCGTCAGGAAGTCGGCCTGGTCGGTCGCCGGGCCGCCGGAACAGTGGCCCATGCCCGGCACGTCGTACAGGCGAACGAAGTCGCCCGCCCGCTTGCCGGTGTGGGCGTCGACGCCGCGGTACCACGCCTGGGTGTCCTCGATCGAGAAGATCGGGTCGCTGACGCCGTGGTAGACGAGGATCTTGCCGCCCCGCTCGCGCACGTGGCCCATGCGGGTGGCCGACGGCGGCGTCATGAACGACATGCCGGCCTCGGTGTAGGTCGCATTCGTCGCGTACAGCTGCGCGAGCAGCGTGTCGATGTCAGCCCCGAGCGTGAACGTCGGGCCGTTGAAGGTCGCCATCGACTCCGGCGGCGTCTTGAAGACGAAGCCGACCGCTCCCGAGTCGAGCACCAGCGGCGCAACGAACTCCCAGAACGGGATGCCGCCGCTGCCGATGCCGGCGTCGTACGGGAAGCTGGCGTAGAAGCGCTCGCCGGTGCTGGTCGTGGCGCCCTTCGCGATCGACGAGACCACCGCCTTCTGCGCCTTCGTCAGGCACCTGCCGTCGCGCTCGCCGCTGCAGGTGGGCACGTCGCGGTTCAGGTTGAAGTGCGCCTGGCAGGCCTTCGTGTCCTGCACCAGCCCGTCGGCCGCGCCGTCGAGGGCGTCGCAGCGCTCCAGGATCGCGTTGGCGACGGTGCGGCGTTCGGCCGCCGTGTACGCGGTCTCGAGCCCCGCGGGCGTCGCCGGGTTGCCTGTCGCGACGCTCGCGTACTGCTTCGCGCCGAAGATGTTCGCCAGCGCCGCCAACGGCAGGTTGTAGCCGGGTGCGCCGGCGAGGAACCCGTCGTAGTCGTCTGCGTAGCGCGCGGCGGCGATCAGCGTATGACGCCCGCCGTTCGAGCAGCCGCCGAAGTACGAACGGTCCGGCCCCTTGCCGTAGGCGATCGCGATCGCCTGCTTGGCCATCGGCGTCAGCGTGCCTACCGCCTGGTAGCCGTAATCGAGCCGCGCCTGCGGGTCGACGCCGAAGGTGGTGCCGTACGCGCCGGAGTGGCCAGCGTCCGAGCTCAGCACGGCGAAACCCTGCAACAGCGCCCCGGTGCGCGGCCCGCCGCCGGCGGTGCCGGTCGCGGGGACGACGCTGCCGTCGGCGCCGCCGTTGCCCTGGTGGAAGAATCGGCCGTTCCACTGGATCGGCAGCCGGATCTCGAAGCCGATCGCGTAGGGGCGGCCGTCGATCGGGCCCACGCGGTCGTTCATCCGGCCCGTCACCCGGCAGTGTGCCGGCACCGGCTGGCCGGCCAGCATCAGGCCGCCCGCGGGCACCGAGGTCGCGCCGGTGATCACGGTGTCGGCCAGTCCGGCCAGCGCCGCGGGCAGCGCATCGCAGGTCGTCTGCAGCGTGGCCGGCGTCGCCGGCAGAAGTTGCGGCGTCGCCGCGTTCGGACCGGCGGCAGCAACTGTCAGCGGCCAGGCCGCCAGCGCGAGGCAGGCACGCCGCAGGCGGCGGGGCTTGCAAAGGATTCTGGGCAAGGTTGTCTCCTGATCGAAGTGGACGGTTTTCGGTTCGTGTGCGGGACCTTGTTCTTCGAGGGTGCGGCGGCCGGTTCCGGTCGGCGTCGGCGCACCCCGCAAGCGCGAAGATCGTTATGGTACTTATCGATCTCCAGGTGTCGCTCCGGGTTTTCCTGAGTCGCCCCCCGGGACCGCGGGGCCGGTCGAGACCCTAGGATTGGCGGCCGCCCACCTGCCGCACCCTCCCCTGCCGATGCCGCGCCGCCTGCACGACCCCGACGCCGACCGCACCCCGGGCGCCCGACTCAGCGAGTCCGGGCCGCACGGGCTCGTCGGCTACCAGATCGCGCAGGCGGCGATCGTCACCCATCAGGTCTTTGCGGCCGAGGCCGGCGCGCCGTTCGGGCTGCGGCCGGTGGAGTACACCGTGCTCGCGCTGGTCGCGTGCAACCCGGACGTCACCGCGCGCCAGCTCGCACACGGCCTGGGCGTGACGCCGCCGAACATCGCGGTCTGGGTCGAGAAGCTTGCGGCGCGCGGACTGCTGGGCCGGGTTCGCAGCGCGACCGACGCGCGCAAGCAGCACCTGCGCGTGACCGACGCCGGCGCGAGCCTCGCGCGTAGCGCGACGGCACAACTGCAGGCCGGCGAGGCCGAGGCGATGGCGGGCGCGCTGTCCGCTGCCGAACACGCGATGCTGATCGAACTGCTGCACAAGCTGGCGCTCGCGCGGCGGCGCGCCGGATGACCCGAGCGGCTGCACGAACCGCAGCATCGGGTCGACCCCAGCGCGACGCGTAGCTCGCCAACAGACCGTGCGGCGTTCGGCGTTCGCCGCTCCGTTGCTGGCTCAGCCCCGGTCAGTAAACCACCACCGACCGGATCGATTCGCCGCGCTTCATCAGCGCAAATCCTTCGTTGATGTCCTCCAGCGCGAGCCGGTGCGTGATCAGCTCGTCGATCCGGATCTTCTTGTCCATGTACCAGTCGACGATCTTCGGCACGTCGGTGCGCCCGCGGGCGCCTCCGAACGCCGACCCGCCCCACTGGCGTCCGGTGACGAGCTGGAACGGCCGCGTGCGGATCTCGGCGCCCGCTTCGGCCACGCCGATGATGATGCTGCGGCCCCAGCCCTTGTGCGTGCACTCGAGCGCCTGGCGCATGACGTCGACGTTGCCGATGCACTCGAAGCTGTAGTCGGCGCCGCCATCGGTGAGCTGCTGCACCGCGTCGACGACGTTCGGGGTGTCCTTCGCGTTGATGAAGTGCGTCATGCCGAAGCGGCGCGCCATTTCCTCACGCGCGGGGTTCAGGTCGACGCCGATGATCTTGTCGGCGCCGACCAGGCGGGCGCCCTGGATCACGTTCAGGCCGATGCCGCCGAGACCGAACACGACGACGTTGGCACCCGCCTCGACCTTGGCTGTGAATATCACCGCGCCGACGCCGGTCGTGACGCCGCAGCCGATGTAGCAGACGACGTCGAACGGCGCGTCGTCGCGGATCCTGGCCAGCGCGATTTCCGGCACCACGACGTGGTTGGCGAAGGTGCTGGTGCCCATGTAGTGCAGCAGCGGCGTGCCGTCGAGGCTGAAGCGCGACGTGCCATCGGGCATCAGCCCCCGGCCCTGGGTCGCGCGGATCTTCTGGCACAGGTTGGTCTTGCGCGAGAGGCAGAACTTGCACTGCCGACACTCGGGGGTGTAGAGCGGAATCACGTGGTCGCCAGGCTTCAGGCCGGTGACCCCGGCGCCGACCTCGCGCACGACGCCGGCGCCTTCGTGCCCGAGGATCGCCGGGAACAGGCCTTCCGGGTCGGCGCCCGACAGCGTGTACCAGTCGGTGTGACAGATGCCGGTGGCCTTGATCTCGACCAGCACCTCGTCCGCATGCGGCCCTTCGAGCTCGACGGTCTCTATCGTCAGCGGGGCACCGGCCTTCCAGGCCACAGCAGCGCGGGTCTTCATCGCAGTCTTCCAGGGCCTGAGTCTGGGCCCGGCAGGCGGCGCGCGCGTGCGGCCGCAGCGGCATCGTAGTGCAGCGAACGCCGGGGTCCGGTCGCGGCATGGGCGACACTGGCGACCTGCGCGGTGGTGACCCGGTCGAGCACACGGCCGGTCTCCTCGCCTCGAGCCCTTTCGCCCCCGCCCGCATGCCTCCCGATCCACACGACGCTCCCGCCGCCGCCACGGACTTCAGAGCCCACACGCCGATGATGCTGCAGTACCTGCGCAAGGAAACTTAGACGCCTCGCCTACGCGTCGGCCAGGGCACAGGCCAGCGCCAGGTCAGCGGGCCCGGCGCCGACGATAAGGACTTCGGCATCGTGTGTCTTGCGTCGATCATGCCGGTAGTGTAGCGCTGCATTCTTGTAGGAACTTAATTGAATCGCACCACACTAATGGTCTACTGCGACCCGTTGTGGACATTCAGAGTGCGAGTTGCCCCGGAAGTTTTCTTGTCGGAAGAACAGCGCGATGTGCTCGACGAGCTGATTCGCTCCAAGCTTACGGGCGTTCGACTGGCACTGCGTGCGCGCATCGTGC
>JBDTUO010000194.1:0-6088 GCA_040007675.1 Rubrivivax sp. | reverse complement strand
AGCGGGCTACTGAAAAGAATAGAAACACCTGAACGGTATTCGTCGTTCCCCCCAGTAGTCGGCGGCGTCGCGGAAGACGTCGAGCAGCTGCTCTCGCGCTTCGCGGTCGAAGCGGCTGTTGTCCGGCAACTGCTCGAGCACGACGACGAAGCCCGGCTGCGAGCCAGCCTTGTGGACGAGGTCGGTCATGCAGTCGTACAGCGCGTCCAGGTTCTTGCCGAAGTGCGGCGGGAACAGGAACCCGGCGGCGAGCCCCTCCAGCACGTCCTGCTTGGTCTGCGCGGCCGACAGGTTCGCGTACAGAAAGTGCTGGTCGGCCGCCTGGGCGGCCTGCATCAGGTCGTCCACGCGGTAGGCGCGGATCGCCTGCACGATGTTGGGTCGAACGGTCTGCAAGATCATGGTCGCTGGCCTCCGGGCGTCAAACGATGGAATCCTGGGCACCGCCGCTCACCGCAACACGAGCCGGAAGCTCGTGTAGTGGTCGGCGGTGTAGTAGCAGGCATCCGGCGCCCGGGGTGACGCGCCACCGCAGACCAGGCGGCGCGCCCCGCGGTCGTGGGCACCGGGAGTTTCGATGGTGTATTCGCGGTAGTAACCGCGTGGCTGACGCGGCAACCGCCGCTCGCGGTTCATGAACACGGCGCCGTCCTTGCTGTAGCGGAACGGACCGCCCTGGGTGACGCGTTCGAGGGTGAGTCGTACCGCCGGCGGCAGGCTGACCAGCGCCACGGCGTCGGTGCGCTGCTCTGGCGCCTTGGCCGAAGCGCTCGTTAGCGACGTGGACACACCTACCGCAACCGCCGTCGTGACGACGATTGCGAAAGCAAGCGCTAACTTAATGGTCGGTCGTCTTGCTGCGGCCTGAGACCTGAAGAACACGGGATAACCCTGAAATGCAAGCGCGTGATGTTACCGGATTCGGGTCGAAACCTCAAGCAGCCCGCCTCATTCTGGGGCAATAGCTTCAAATAGGAGTGACTGCACACTTGCGTCGGAGTGTCGTCAACGCCCAGCGTTCGCATCCGCGACGGCCAGGGCCGTCATGTTGACGAGTCGCCGCACGGTCGCCGATGGGGTGAGGATGTGCACCGGCTGCGCCGCTCCGAGCAGCACCGGACCGATCGCGATGCCCCCGCCGGCCGCCGTCTTCAGCAGGTTGTAGGCGATGTTGGCGGCGTCGATGCCGGGAAACACCAGCAGGTTCGCCTCTCCGGTGAGCGTGCTGTTGGGCATCACGCGGAGCCGGTTGGCGGCGTCCAGCGCGGCGTCGCCGTGCATCTCGCCGTCCACCTCGAGCCAGGCCGCCTGCTCGCGCAGCAGCGCCAGCGTGCGCCGCATCTTGCGTGCGCTCGGCAGTTCGCTGGTGCCGAAATTCGACGACGACAGCAGCGCCGCCTTCGGTTGCAGCCCGAAGCGCAGCATCTCCTCGGCCGCCAGCACGGTGATCTCGCACAGTTCCTCGGCACTCGGGTCGGCATTGACGTGGGTGTCGACCAGGAACACCTGGCGGCCGGGCAGCATCAGACCGTTCATGCAGGCATAGACGCGCACGTCCTGCGGCGTGCTCGGGCTGCCGCCGGCGCGCGTGCCTATCACCTGGTCGATGTAGTACAGGTGGCTCGCGGTCGTGCCCCAGGTGCCGCACAACATGCCGTCGACCTCGCCCTTGTGCAGCAGCATCGCCCCGATCAGCGTCAGCCGGCGCCGCATCTCGATCTTGGCCATCTGCGCGGTCACGCCCTTGCGTTCCGTCATCCGGTGGTAGGTCTGCCAGAAGTCGCGGTAGCGCGCGTCCTGCTCGACGTCGACGACGTCGTAGTCGCGTCCCTCGACCAGGCGCAGTCCGAAACGCTGCACGCGCTCGGCCATCACGGCCGGCCGCCCGATCAGCGTCGGCCGCGCCAGGCCTTCGTCGACCACCAGCTGCGCGGCGCGCAGCACGCGCTCCTCTTCACCCTCGGCGTAGGCGACGCGCTTGTTCGCCGCGGCCTTGGCCGCGATGAAGATCGGCCGCATCGTCTGCCCGGACGCGTAGGCGAAGCTCTTGAGCCGCTCGCGGTAGGCGTCCATGTCGGCGATCGGCCGCTGCGCGACGCCGGATTCCGCGGCCGCCTGCGCCACCGCGGGCGCGATCATGATCATCAGGCGCGGGTCGAACGGCTTCGGGATCAGGTACTCGGGCCCGAACGAGAGGTTCACGCCGGCATAGGCCGCGGCGACGACGTCGCTCTGCTCGGCCTGCGCGAGCGCGGCGATCGCGTGCACGGCGGCAATCTCCATCGCGTCGGTCACGGTCGTCGCGCCGCAGTCGAGCGCGCCGCGGAAGATGTACGGGAAACACAGGACGTTGTTGACCTGGTTCGGGTAGTCGGTGCGGCCGGTCGCCATCAGCACGCCGTCTCGCACCGCGTGCGCCTCTTCGGGCAGGATCTCCGGCGTGGGGTTGGCGAGCGCGAAGATGATCGGCTGCGCGGCCATGGTCGCCACCATCGGCGGCGTCAGAACGCCGCCCGCCGACAAGCCGAGGAAGGCGTCCGCGCCGACGATCACCTCGGCCAGCGTGCGCAGCGCGGTCGGCTGCGCGAACTGGGCCTTGTCTTCGTCCATCAGCTCGGTGCGGCCCTGCCAGACGACGCCGGCAAGGTCGGTCACCCAGATGTTCTCCCGGGTCAGCCCGAGCTTGACGAGCAGTCCCAGGCACGCCAGCGCCGCCGCACCCGCGCCGGACACCACCAGCTTGACCTGCCCGATGTCCTTGCCGGCGACCTTCAGCGCGTTCAGCAGCCCCGCGCCGACGACGATCGCGGTGCCGTGCTGGTCGTCGTGGAAAACCGGGATCTTCATGCGCTCGCGCAGCTTGCGCTCGACGTAGAAGCAGTCCGGCGCCTTGATGTCCTCGAGGTTGATGCCGCCGAACGTCGGCTCC
This sequence comes from Rubrivivax sp., assembly GCA_040007675.1. GTDB lineage: Bacteria > Pseudomonadota > Gammaproteobacteria > Burkholderiales > Burkholderiaceae_C > Rubrivivax. The sequence goes on along the minus strand of JBDTUO010000194.1, from coordinate 3,159 downwards.
AGCGCGGCGATGACGTCGACCAGCTTGTCGAGGTCGTTTTCCTGCACCTCGATGTCGAACACGTCGATGCCGGCGAAGCGCTTGAACAGCACCGCCTTGCCTTCCATCACCGGCTTGGAAGCGAGCGGGCCGATGTTGCCCAGCCCGAGCACCGCGGTGCCGTTCGTCACGACCCCGACGAGGTTGCCGCGCGCCGTGTAGCGGAACGCGGCCGCCGGGTCGGCGACGATCTCGTCGCACGCGGCGGCGACGCCGGGCGAGTACGCCAGCGCCAGGTCGTGCTGGTTCGACAGCTGCTTGGTCGCGTGCACGGCGATCTTGCCGGGGCGCGGGAACTCGTGGTATTCCAGCGCGGCCTTGCGCAGCGCGGCGCGCTTTTCTTCGGTGCTCGACATGGTCTGGGTCTCCGGCCAGCCAGGGGCTGGGCAGTCTGAGGGCGGGACGTCGGGCCGCCACGCAGACCTGCGCCGCGGCAGCGCGAGTGTGCGCGATCCGCCACGCTCCGGGCGTGCCGGAAACGCGCGATCACTTGTGACCCGGGCGCGCCAATCTCGCCGGCAGCGATGCTGGCGTCAGCGCTCGCCCGGGCGCCACGGCTGCATCAGCGCCTGCGGGTAGCTCGCCCGCCGCGCGACCAGCACCAGCGCGACGATCGCCATCGCGTACGGCAGCATCAGGTACACCTGGTACGGCAGCTCGAGTCCGAACACGCCGCCGCTGGCCTGCTGCAGGCGCAGCTGCAGCGCATCGAAGAAGGCAAACAGCAGCGCGCCCGCGAGCGCCTTGCCCGGCCGCCACGACGCGAACACCACCAGCGCGACACACACCCAGCCGCGCCCGTTGACCATGTTGAAGTAGAAGGCGTTGAACGCCGACAGCGTCAGAAAGGCCCCGGCCAGCCCCATCAGCGCGGAGCCGGCGACGACGGCGGCGGTCCGCACGCCGCGCACCGACAGGCCGAGGCCGTCGGCCGCCGCCGGGTTCTCGCCGACCGCGCGCAGCGCGAGACCGGCCGGCGTCCGGTTCAGCAACCAGGCGATCGCCGGCACCAGCGCCAACGCCAGCAGTGTCGGCGGCGTCAGGGCATCGAACACCGGCAGCGGCAGCCCGGCCATTGGCGCGAAGGGTTCGATCGTCGGCGGCTGGTCGACCTTCGGGAAGCTCACGCGGTACGCGAAGCTCGCCAGGCTCGTCGCGAGCAGCGTGATGCCCAGCCCGGCGACGTGCTGCGACAGCGTCAGGCCGACCGTGAGCGCCGCGTGCAGCGCGCCGAAGGCCATGCCGGTCAGCGCCGCGACCGCCATGCCGGTCCACAGCCCATGGCCGAGGTACACGGTCAGCCAGCCGGTGAACGCGCCGGCGACCATGATGCCCTCGATGCCCAGGTTCAGCACGCCGGCGCGCTCGCACAGCAGCACGCCCAGCGTGCCGAGGATCAGCGGCGTCGCGAGGCGCAGCACCGACACCCAGAACGGTGCCGCGACCATCAGTTCGAGCACCTCGTTCACCGGCGCCACCGGTACTGCGTGAACAGCGTCGCCACCAGCATCGCCAGCAGCGCGACGGCGACGATCACGTCGGCGATATAGGTCGGCACGCCGACCGCGCGGCTCATGCCGTCGGCCCCGACCAGCATGCCGGCCACGAACACCGCCGCCGCGACCACCGCCAGCGGTTCGAGCATCGCCAGCATCGCGACGACGATGCCCGTGTAGCCGTAACCCGGGCTCATGTCGAGCGTGACGTAGGCGGTGCGGCCGGCGACCTCCACCGCACCCGCCAGCCCGGCGAGTGCGCCCGACAGCAGTGCCACCTTGACCGTCACCCAGCCGACCGGCATGCCGGCGAAGGCGGCGGCACGCGGATTGGCGCCGACCGCGCGGATCTCGAAGCCGCTGGTCGTGAAGCGCAGCAGCAGCGACAGGGCCAGCGCCGCGGCGAGCGCGCCCAGCAGGCCGGTGTGCACGCGGCTGCGCGGCACCAGCTTGTCGAGCTGCAACGCGTCGGGCAAGGCCGCGCTCTGCGGCCATCCCATCGCGGCCGGGTCCTTCATCGGCCCGTCGAGCATCGCCGAGACGAACAGCAGCACGATGAAGTTCAGCAACAGCGTCGTCACGACCTCGTCGACCCCGAAGCGCTGCTTGAGCAGCGCCGGCCCGAGCAGCAGCAGCGCGCCGGCGAGTGCGGCCGCCGCCCACACCGCCGGCCACAGCAGCGCGGGTGGGGCGTCGAAGGCGGTGCCTACCGCGACCGCCGCCAGCGCGCCGGCGTAGAGCTGGCCCTCGCCGCCGATGTTGAACAGCCGCGCGCGAAACGCCACCGCGGCGGCCAGGCCGGTGAAGATCAGCGGCGTCGCGCGGGTCAGCGTCTCGGCCCACGCGAAACCCGAGCCGAAGCCGCCGGCGAGCAGCAACGCGTAGGCGCGGCCGACCGGCGCGCCGGCCCACGCCACCAGCAGCGAGGTCACGACCAGCGTGAATCCGAGCGCCGCGAGCGGCGCCGCGATCCGCAGCGCGAGCGGGGTCTCAGTGCGCCGCTCGAGCCGCATCGTGCGCCGTGTCCGATCCCGTCATCGCCAGGCCGAGGCCGGCCAGTGTCCAGTCCGCCACCGGCCGCGGCGCGCCGAGACGCCCGCGGTGCAGCACCGCGACGCGGTCGGCGAGCGCGAGGATCTCGTCCAGGTCCTCGCTGACGAGCAGCACCGCGCTGCCGGCCGCTGCCGCGTCCAGCAGTTGCTGGTGCACGAAGGCGACGGCGCCGACGTCCAGGCCCCAGGTCGGCTGCTCGGCGACGATCAACGTGGGGGTCGTGCCGAGCAGCGTGCGGCCGAGCACGAGCTTTTGCATGTTGCCGCCCGAGAGCGAGCGGGCCGGCGCGTCCAGGCCGCCGCCGCGCACGTCGTAGCGGGCCACGATGTCGGCCGCGTGCCGTCGCGCCGCGCCGCGCCGCACCACGCCGGCACGGGCGAAGGCGGGCGCCCGGTAGCGGTCGAGCACCGCGTTCTCCCACAGCGGCAGGTCGCCGACGACGCCGACCGCCTGCCGGTCCTCCGGGATGCGCGCGGCGCCGGCGACGCGCGCCGCGGCGGCATCGGCCAGCGCGCGCTGGCCATTGCCCGAGACGCCGGCGATGCCGAGCACTTCGCCGGCGCGCAGCACG
>JBDTUO010000193.1:0-6110 GCA_040007675.1 Rubrivivax sp. | reverse complement strand
CGCAGCCGGCGTCGCCGTCGCGCACGAGACAGCGGCGGTGCCGAAAAGGAGGCCGCGGACACGGCCAGCGGACGGCCGCGCCGCCGTTGCGGCTACGATCGCGGGGCTCCAGGTGCAGATGGCGACACGAGTCGCCGGATGTTGAACGGGAAGCAGGTGACGTGACAGGCCGGACTTCGGCCTCTCGCCCAGGCCTGCGCTGCCCCCGCACCGGTAGGCAGGAGCACGGCCATCCATACGTCACTGCGCGACCCCGCGTGGGAAGGCGATGGCCGCGGCCCGACGCGAAACCCTGATCGCGCCGGACCGTCCTGCAAGCCCGGATACCGGCCTCGGAGTGCACGCCGCGGCATCCGCCGTGGTGAAGAGCCACCTGGGCAGCCTGCGGGGACGCTGGTTGCAGGAGATCCGTCTTGTTGAACCTCCGTTCGTCGAACCGTGCGCGCGCCTGCGGCGTTGCGTGCCTGGCCGGCTTTTTTCGTCCGGTCGCCATCGGCCTGCTCGGGCTCGCCGCGGCGCTGCCACCCACTGCGAGCGCTCAGGGCGTGGTCCCGCCCCCGCAGTCGGTGATCGTCACCGCGACCCGCACGCCGCAGCAAGCCGCCAGCACGCTGTCGGATGTGCGCGTGATCGACGCCGACACGATCCGGCGCGCCGGCCCCATGTCGCTGCCCGACCTGCTGCGCGCCTACGGCGGCGTCGAGGTGGCCGCCAACGGCGGCCCGGGACAGCTGTCGGGCGTGTTCGTGCGCGGCAGCAACGCCAACCATGTGCTGGTGCTGGTGGACGGCGTGCGCGTCAATTCGGCCACCGCGGGGATCACCGCGTTCGAGAACCTGCCACTGGCGCAGATCGATCGCATCGAAGTCCTGCGGGGGCCGGCGTCGAGCCTGTACGGTGCCGATGCGATCGGCGGCGTGATCCAGATCTTCACACGGCAGGGCGAGCGCACCGACGCCAGCCTGAGCGTCGGGCGCTGGCGCAGCGTGCAACTTGCCGGCGGCATCGGCCGGCGCTTCGGCGCGACCGAGCTGTCGCTCGAGGCGGGTGCGTCGTCGAGCCGCGGTTTTTCCGCCACCAACGCCGGCCTGCCGTCGAATTTCGACCCCGACGACGACGGCTATCGGAACCGCAACGTCGGTCTGCGCGTCGCCCACACGTGGGCGCCGGGCCAGCAGCTCGCGCTGCGCGGGCTGGCGAGCGACGGCCGCACGCACTACGACGACTTCGGCAACACCGATGCCGTCACCCACCAGCGCCTGAGCACACTGGCGCTCGAGAGCCGAAACCAGCTCGCGGCCACCTGGGGCAGTCTGCTGCGGATCGCCCGGGGCAGCGACCACCGGCGTGACGAGGCCGCATTTCCGTTCTTCTTCGACACCGACCAGGACCAGCTGACGTGGCAGAACGACGTCGACGCGTTCGGCGCGCGCGTCGCCGCCGGCGTCGAGTGGCGGCGCGAACACGTGGTCAGCGATACGCGCTTCGACCGCGACGAGCGCCGCACGCGTTCGGCCTTCGCGAGTGTGGCGGCGCCGCTCGGCAGCGCACTGCTGCTGCAGGCCTCGCTGCGGCGCGACGACGACTCGCAGTTCGGTGGCCGCACGACCGGCAACCTCGCGCTGGGTGCACACCTGACGCCGACGCTGCGCCTGTCGGCCGGCACCGGCACGGCGTTCAAGGCACCGAGCTTCAACGACCTCTACTACCCCGGATTCAGCAACCCGGACCTGCGCCCGGAGACCTCGCGGGGGGCCGAGCTGGCAGCGCACTGGGACGACGGCCTGGCCTCCGTCGGGCTGACGCTGTTCCAGAACCGCATCCGCGACCTCATCCAGTACGACTTCGTCAGCTCGATGCCGCAGAACGTCGCCCGCGCACGCAATCGCGGCGCGACGCTGGCGGCGGGCTGGCGCGGGCCCCACTGGCAGGCGGCCGCCGAATGGACCTGGCAGGACCCGGTCGACACCGAGACCGGTGCGCGGCTGCCGCGCCGCGCACGGCGGCACGGCACGGCCTCGCTCGACTGGACGCCCGGCGGTGTGTGGAGCGCCGGCGCCGACCTCGTCGTCAGCGGCGAGCGCGTCGACAACAGCTTCGCGCCGCCGCCGCCGCGGCTCGACGCCCACACGCTGCTGCACCTGCGCGCCGGCGTTGCCCTGGCGCCGCAGTGGCGGCTCGCACTGCACCTGTACAACGCGACCGACGAGGCTTACGCGCTCGTGCAGGGCTACAACACCGCGGGCCGGCAACTCGTGGTCGCGCTCGAATACCGGGCCCCGTGAACCGGCCTGCCGCTGACTGACCGACGATGGCCCGTGCACTGCGCCTGTGGACCGCGCTCGCCGCACTCGCGGCAGCGGCGCTCGTGCTGGCGCTGACGACCGGGTCGAGCGCGCTGCCGGCGGGCGAGGTCTTGCGCACGCTGTTCACCGGTGACGACGGCAGCCCGGCCGCGCTGGTGCTGTGGCAGCTGCGACTGCCGCGTGCGTTGGCCGCGGCCGCCGCCGGTGGCCTGCTCGCGGTGGCCGGCGCGCTGATGCAGGTGCTGCTGCGCAACCCCCTCGCCGACCCCTACGTGCTCGGCGTGTCCAGCGGTGCGGCGGTCGGCGCGCTCGGCGCGCTCCGGCTCGATCTCGGCGCGCTCGCGGTGCAGGCGGGCGCCTTCGGCGGCGCGCTGCTGACCATCGTCGCCGTGTTCGCGCTCGCGCGGCGCGACTTCTCCCGGCTCGCGACCGCCGGCGCGGCCGACCCGACGCCGCGCCTGCTGCTGACCGGCGTCGTGCTCGGCGCCGGCTGGGTCGCTCTGATCACGCTGATGTTGTCGCTGGCGCCGGAGGCGCGGCTGCGCGGCATGCTGTTCTGGCTCGCCGGCGACCTCTCCGGCGCCGACGGCGGCGCCGTGGCGTTGGCCGTGCTGGCGCTGGCGCTGGCGGCGACCTGGCCCCTGGCGCGCAGCCTCAACGTGCTGCTGCGCGGGCCGCTCGCCGCCGCTGCGCTCGGCGTGCGCGTGGCGCCGCTGCGGCGTGCGGTTTACGTCGTTGCGTCGCTCGCCACCGCGGTGGCCGTCACCACCGCCGGCGGCATCGGCTTCGTCGGCTTGGTGGTGCCGCACGCACTGCGCCTGCTGATTGGCAACGACCAGCGCGTGCTGCTGCCCGCCGCCGCGCTCGGCGGGGCGGCGCTGCTGCTGCTGGCCGACACCGCCGCCCGCACGATCGTCGCGCCGCAGCAGCTACCGGTGGGCGTGGTCACCGCGCTCGTCGGCGTGCCGACCTTCCTGTGGCTGTTGACGCGCGGCCCGTGGCGCACCGGATGACGCCAGCACCGCCGCCGCCGCCGACCGCCGCATTACTGCTGTCCGGCGAAGGGCTGGCGCTGCGCGTCGGTGAGCGCACCCTGCTGCGCGGCCTGGACCTGACCGTGCGCCCCGGCGAGCTGTGGTGCGTGCTCGGCCCCAACGGCAGCGGCAAGACGACGCTGCTGCACACGCTGGCCGGGCTGCGCGCGCCGGACGCCGGCACCGTGCGGCTCGACGGCACCGCGCTGCCGGCATGGCCCGCGGACGCCCTCGCGCGCCGCCGCGGCCTGCTTCCGCAGTCGACGCACGACGCCTTCGGGTCGACCGTGCTGGAGACCGTGATGCTGGGGCGCCATCCGCACCTCGGCCGCTGGGCATGGGAAGGCGAGGGCGACCGCGCGCGCGCGCTGGAGGCGCTGCGCGCGCTCGAGATCGACGGCCTGGCCGCGCGCGACGTGACGACGCTGTCGGGCGGCGAACGCCAGCGCGTCGCCATCGCCGCGCTGCTGGCGCAGGACCCGGCGCTGCTGCTGCTGGACGAGCCGCTGTCGCACCTCGACCTGCGGCACCAGGTTCAACTGCTGCAGCGCCTGCGCGCGCGGGTGGACGGGGACCGCAGCGGCGACGGCGCTCGCCACGGTCCGAATGGCACGCACGACGGTCCGCCGCGCCACGCGGTGCTGCTGTCGATCCACGACCTGGCGCTGGCGCGGCGCTACGCCACCCACGCGTTGCTGCTGGCCGGTGACGGCGCCGTGCCGCCGCAGGGCCCGGTGGCGCAGGCGATGGACGCCGAAGCGCTGGGCCGGCTGCTCGGTCATCCGTTGACGGTGGGGACGGTCGGCGGGCAGGTGGTCTATGTGGCGGGGTGATCGATCGATGAGCGCGCGGACTGCGCCCTGGGCGTCGCTCGCCACGGTCGTCGTGTCGGCCCTGCTCCTGATCACTGCGGCCGGCGCGGCGCCCGTCACCGCCGTCGACGACACCGGCGCCACCGTCACACTCGCCGCACCCGCGCAGCGCGTCGTCAGCCTGGCGCCGCACCTGACCGAGCTGCTGTTCGGCGCCGGCGCCGGCGCGCAGGTGGTCGGCGCGGTGGCGTACAGCGACTATCCCGAAGCCGCGCGCACGATCCCGCGCATCGGCGACAGCCAGCAACTCGACCTCGAACGGCTGGTGACGCTGCGCCCGGACCTGATCGTCGTCTGGCAGGACGGCACGCCGGCGCCGCTGCAGGCCCGCGTGGCCGCGCTCGGCATCCCGGTCTACGCGGCGCGCATCGAAGACTTCGCCGGCATTGCGTCGACGCTGCGCCGTCTGGGCCACCTCACCGGCCACGACGCCGAAGGCGCCGCCGAGGCCGCCGCCTTCGGCCGCGCGATCGACGCGCTGCGCGCGCGCTACGCGGCCCGCCGGCCGCTGCGCGTCTTCTACCAGGTGTGGGCGCGGCCGCTGATGACGGTCAACGGCCGCCACCTGATCAGCCAGGCGCTGGCGGTGTGCGGTGCGCGAAACGTCTTCGCCGAGCTGGCGCCGCTGGTGCCGACAGTGGACGTCGAGGCCGTGATCGGCGCCGACCCGGACGCGATCGTCAGTGCGAGCGTCGCGCCGCCGGCGCCCGATCCGATGGCGGCGTGGCGGTCGCTGCGGGGAGTGCGGGCCACGCGCGAAGGGCACCTGATCGCGGTCGATCCGGACACCCTGCACCGCGCCACCGAGCGCACGGCCGATGGCGTGCGGGCGTTGTGCGAGGCGCTGGAGGGGGTGCGGGAGCGGGAGGTTGGGGCGGCGGCTTCGGTGCCGGGGGTGGCGGCGACGCGGCGGTGAGGTGGAGTGGGGGGCGGGCGTTCGCTCCCGTTGTCCACGATTCTGTGGTGGCCGGGCAAATCTTCGTGTCGCAGCGGGGTGCACGCCGGCAAATGCCCTATCGACACCGGTGCGCCCGCTCCGTAAGCTGCGGCGTCATCAGGAAGCAGTCTCATTTCATCCGCGTAGTTGCAGTTCGCCAGTCGACGGCCGAGCCCACCCGATTTCCAGAGTCGGCTGCGTGCAAGTGAGCCCATAGCCGGTTATCACATCAGATGCGGTATCCGGTTATCAGGCGTGCTGCATAGATCACGTTAGGCGTCAGAGAAGGGACGCCATCGTCCTTACATAGGCCTTGCGCACAACTGTTTTTGTATCTACACTAACACGATGCGCATCTCGTTCGATCCGACCAAGCGAGCAAAGACGCTCGAAGAACGCGGACTGGACTTTCAAGACGCCCCAGTAGTCTTCGACGGTGTCACTGTGGAAGTCGACGATCAGCGCAAAGACTACGGAGAACGCCGAGTGCTTTGCTTCGGTCTTCTTGAAGGACGTCTAGTCGTTGTCGGCTACACGCCTCGTGGTGGAGTCAGACATATCTTCAGCATGCGAAAGGCCAATGATCGTGAGCAAACACGCCTCGCCTCGTACTTTGGGCTCTAACCTCGATCGGGTTGATGCTCATGTGGTTAAGCCTCATGAGTACAAGGAACTTCCTGAATTGACAGATGACATGCTGGAGAGGGCTGTCGTCAACAAAGGCGGTCGCCCAAAGTCAGAAAATCCACGTCAACTTATCAGTCTTCGTCTCCCACCGGAAGTCATTGAGCGCTGGCGCTCAACAGGGCCAGGGTGGCAAACACGGATGGCCGAGCGATTGGCAAAAGGGCCAGTACCGAAGGCGAAAACTGACGCCTAACCATTCGCTCAACCGGACATTTTGCTGCGGTCGGCCTTTGGCCATCATTTCATTCTTGGCCAAAGCCCAACCTCCGCAAAA
>JBDTUO010000192.1:0-6126 GCA_040007675.1 Rubrivivax sp. | reverse complement strand
TCGAGGCGATGACGCTGGCGCAGCGCATGATCGTGATGAACGCCGGCCGCATCGAGCAGATCGGCACGCCGGAGCAGGTCTACCAGAAGCCGGCGACCATCTTCGTTGCCGGCTTCATCGGCAGCCCGCCGATGAACGTGCTGCCCGGCACCGCGAGCGGACTGCGCTTCGAGACCGGCGGCACATCGCTTGGGCTGCCGGCCCCCGCACCGCGTGACGGCGTGCTGTCGCTCGGCCTGCGCCCGGAGCACGCCGAGCTGCGCACCGAGGGCGCCTGGCCGATGCAGGTCGAGATGATCGAGGTGCTGGGCGCCGAGCGGCTGCTCTACGGCCGCGTCGGCGACACGCTCTTCACCGTGCGCCAGGACGCCACGCTGCCGCCGCCGAAACCGGGGGACACCGTCGGCCTGCACGCGCCGCCCGCGCGGCTGCATTGGTTCGATGCCGACGGCCAGCGCGTGGAATGAGCGCGCCGGGACGTACCACTTCGCTGAACCCGGAGCCTGCCTCAGGGAGGGTCGTCTGCTGAACGCCCGACCGGACCTGGCGCACTGGCCCTATCCGGCCTGGATCGCGCACCGCGGCGCGGGCGCACTGGCGCCGGAGAACACGCTGGCGGCCTTTCGCCTCGGCGCCGCGCACGGCTACCGGGGATTCGAGTGCGACGTCAAGCTGAGCCGCGACGGCGTGCCGTTCCTGCTGCACGACGCGGCGCTCGAACGCACGACGAACGGCCACGGCCGCGCGGCCGACCAGGACTGGTCGGCGCTGTCGCAGCTGGATGCCGGCGCCTGGCACGGCCGCGGGTTCGCCGGCGAGCCGCTGCCGACCCTGCAGGCCATCGCCGCCTGGGTGCGTGCGAACGGCCACCACCTGAACATCGAGATCAAGCCGACACCGGGTGACGAGTCGGCGACCGGCACCACGGTGGCGCAGGCAGCCGCCCGGCTGTGGGCGGGCGCGGCCGTGCCACCGCTGTTGAGCTCGTTCCGGCCCGAGGCACTGCTCAGCGCGCAGACAGCGGCCCCCGCCTTGCCGCGTGCGCTCTTGCTCGACAGCCTGTGGGACGGTTGGCAGGCCATCGCGGCGCAGCTCGGCGTGGTGGCCGTCGTCTGCAAGCACACGCTGCTGAACGACGCGCTGCGGGGCACGCTGCGCGCCGCCGGCTGGCGCGCGCTGTGCTACACGGTCAACGACGCGGCCGACGTGGCGCGCCTGCAGGCGCTCGGTGTCGACGGCCTGATCACCGACGCGATCGATCGCTTCGCGCCGATCGCCTGAGGACTCCAGAGCGCGCGCTCCACGATCATCAGACCGCTTCCACGGACGCCAGCGCACCGGCCGCGGGCGCCGGCAACGGGTCCGGACCAGACTCTGGCTCGAGCGTCGGCGTCGGCAGCGCACGCAGTTCGCGCAGCACCGGCAGTCGCCACGCGTTCGCCGCGGCCAGCAACGCCAGGCCGCCGGCAAATGCGAGGGCGGCGCGCAGGCTCCAGTGCTCGCCGAGCCAGCCGCCGATCAGCGCGCCCGGCGCTGCTGGCGCCACCGTCAGCCAGCGCATCGTGCTCGTCATCCGGCCCAGCAGTGGCTCCGGCGTGACGGCCTGTCGCAGCGCCAGGAAGTTGATGAAGATCAGCACGGCGCCGAAGCCGAACAGCAGCAGCATGGCGGCAAAGGCCGCGATGCCGACGGCGCCGCCGGGTGCCAGCGACAGCGTGAGCCAGCCCACGCCACAGGTCGCGACGCCGACGATCAGCGCCCGGCCCGGCCCGAGCCGACGGCTGAGGCGGTCGCCGAACACGCTCGCCGCGACCGTGCCGACGCCGAGCCCGACGTAGCTGAGCCCCACGCCCTGCTCGCCCAGGCCGAGCCGCCGCGTCGCGAACAGGATCTGCACCACCATCGCCGCGTGAAACGCCATCTGCCACAGGCCGATCGTCAGCGCGAGCGCCACCAGCAACCGCTGGCGGGCGACGAAGCGCAGGCCTTCGCGCAGTTCCGGGCCGTAGGCGCGTGACGCGCCCGCGGCGCGCGCGGAACGCCGTTCGACCACCCGCACGCCGCGCAGGATCAGCGCCGATGCGAGCAGCGCCGCGGCGTCGACCAGCAGCGCCAGCGGGGCACCGACGAGGCGGATCAGTACGCCGGCCAGGCCGGGGCCGGCGACCTCGGCACCCGAGCTGGCGAGGGCGTTGCGCGCATGCGCCTCGACCAGGCGTTCACGCGGCACGACCTGGGTCAGCACCACCTGCGCGGCGCTGCCGGCCACCGTGTAGACGGTGCCGATCAGGAAGCCGACGCCGTACAGCCACGGCATCGTCAGCCAACCCGCCCACCAGGCAAACGGCACGCTGGCGACCGCAAACGCGAGCAGCGTTTCGCCGGCCACGTAGACCGGCAGCTTGCGCACGCGATCGAGCCAGACGCCGGCTGGCAGCGAGAACAGCACGAATGGCGCGATCTCGATTGCCGTCAGCCAACCCATCTGGGTCGGGCTCGCGCGCAGCAGCAGCGCGGCCGTCAGCGGCAGCGCGAGCATCGTCACCTGCCCGCCGAAAGAGCTGATCAGGATCGAGCTCCACAGCCGCCGGTAGACGGCGTCGCGCAACAGGTCGTCGGGTCGCAGCGCCAATCGTCGCCGCAGGACCGGCAGCAGCCGGGTCTTCATGGTCGGTCTCCACAGTCGGGCCCGGATGGGACCCGCCAAAACGGCGGAGCGTCGACGCGCAGTGCACGCCACACGCCACCGAAGGTCTCGGTGGCGGTCGGGTGGGGCCGGAACCGAGGGGGTCTAAGGGCTGCTGCGCGGCAGCCGGCGCGCGGGGCGCCGACCGACGCCGGCACGCACCCGCACGCTGCCGCCGAGGGCAACGGGGAGGAGCGGGGGGCATCGGGTCATCGGCGGCGTTCCTTTATCAGTCGATAAAGGGAATGTTATCAGCGGCGCCGGTGCCGGCGCAAGTCGAAGTCGCCGGCGCACCCCTAACTGCGGTAGTCGGCGTTGATGCTGACGTAGTCGTGCGACAGGTCGCAGGTCCAGACAGTCGCCTCGGCGGCGCCGCGGTGCAGATCCACCCGCACGCGTATCTCCGCCTGGCGCATCACGCGCTGGCCGTCGGCTTCCTGGTAGTCCGGGTGCCGCCCGCCCTGCCGCGCGACGTGCACGTCGTCGAGGAAGAGGTCGATCGAGCCCTGATCGAGGTCGTCGATGCCGGCGTAGCCCACGGCAGCGAGGATGCGGCCGAGGTTCGGGTCGCTCGCGAAGAACGCAGTCTTCACGAGCGGCGAGTGCGCGATCGCGTACGCGACCTGGCGGCACTCGGCCGCGTCGCGGCCACCATCCACCTGCACCGTGATGAACTTGGTCGCGCCCTCGCCGTCGCGCACGATGGCCTGCGCCAGCTGCTGCGCCACCGCAACCACCGCATCGCGCAGCGCGCGGCCGTCGGCGCTGTCGAGCGACGTGATCTCGGCCTGGCCGGCGCGCCCGGTGGCCATCAGCATGAACGAGTCGTTGGTCGACGTGTCGCCGTCGATCGTGATGCGGTTGAAGCTGAGCTCCGCGGCCTCGCTCAGCAGCGGCTGCAGCAGCGCCGGTGCGATCGCGGCGTCGGTCGCGACGAAGCCGAGCATCGTCGCCATGTTCGGCCGGATCATGCCGGCCCCCTTCGCGATGCCGGTCACCGCGACGGTCCGGCCGCCGAGCGTGACCTGGCGCGACGCCGCCTTCGGCAACGTGTCGGTCGTCATGATGCCTTCGGCCGCTTCGGCCCAGGCTGCGCCGTCGGCCGGCCGCAGCGCGGCCGCCAGCGCCGGCAGCGCGGCCTCGATGCGCTCGACCGGCAACGTCTCCATGATCACGCCGGTCGAGAACGGCAGCACCTGACGCGGCGACGCCAGCCCGAGCGCGGCCGCGAGTGCCTCGCAGCTGCGCCGCGCACGCGCCAGCCCGTCCGCGCCGGTGCCGGCGTTGGCGTTGCCGGTGTTGATCAGCAGCGCCCGCATCCCGGCAGATGACGCACCCGCCGCCCCGCCCGCGAGGTGTTCGCGGCAGACCTGCACCGGCGCGGCACAGAAGCGGTTGCGCGTGAACACGCCGGCCACCGCGGTGCCCTCGTCGAGCGCGAACAGCACCAGGTCGCGGCGATTCGGCTTGCGCACGCCGGCCATGCCGGTAGCGATATGCACGCCCGGTACTGCGTGAAGGGCTTCCGGGGGGGTCACCTGGAGGTTGACGGGCATGGGCGGTTTCAACGTGGGGAATGCATCAATTCTGGCAGAGCGAGCACGCACCCCCTCATTCATGGGGGGTGGCCGTCTCGGGCGCATCGACGCATGGGGTATCCCCGCAGGCTGCGCCCGATGCGGCGGAGTTTCAATGCGCGTCACCTTGCTGAACGTATATCAAGTACTGGCCGTGGCGCCAGGCCATGCGTTCACCAAGCCTCGGCACCGATCCGCTTCCCCGGGTCAGCTTCGAAGCCCACATCGAGAGGTCACCGCAGTGAAACGAACCAACTTCGGGCTGCATGCCCTGCCAGCATGGGCGGCTTTGACCGCCCTCGCCGCGCTGTCAGTCGGCGCCCAAGCCGCCGGACCCAAGCTCGGCAACGCCAAGGTCAAGGCCGGCAACAACGCCTACATCGTGCAACTGGCCGACATGCCGGTCACGGCCTACCAGGGCGGCATCAAGGGCATGCAGGCCACGAAGCCGCGGAAGGGCCAGAAGATCGATCCGAATGCCCCGGCGGTCGTCAGCTACATGGCCTACTTGGCGTCGCGCCAGGACGCACTGCTGAACGGCGTGGGCGGCGGCCGCAAGCTCCACAGCTACGGTTATGTCTTCAACGGCTTCGCAGCCGAGCTCACGCCCGACCAAGCGGCGAAGCTGGCGCTGCAGAAGGACGTGCTGGCCGTGACGAAAGACGAGGCCCGCACACTGGATACCGCGTCCACGCCGGACTTCCTCGGCCTCACGGCACCGGGTGGCGCCTGGTCGAAGACCCAGGGTGAGGGCGTCATCATCGGCGTCGTCGACGGCGGTATCTGGCCCGAGAGCATGAGCTTCTCCGATCGCACGGGCAGCAACGGCAATGCCAGCAAGGAGGGCAAGCGAAGCTACCAGCAGATCCCCGGCTGGAACGGCAAATGCACGCCAGGCGAGGAGTTCAATGCCTCGCACTGCAATCAGAAGCTGATCGGCGCGCGCTACTACAACGCGGGTTGGGGCGGCAACGCGGGCATCGACGCGCAGTTGCCGTGGGAATACAACTCGCCACGTGATTTCGGTGGTCACGGCACGCATACCGCGAGCACGGCGGGTGGCAACCAGGGCGTTCCGATCACTGGAGCGGCTGCCGTCTTCGGAAGCATCAACGGCATCGCGCCGCGCGCACGCATCGCCGCCTACAAGGTGTGCTGGGAGACCGGCGCCGGCGGCTCGTGCTTCAACAGCGACAGCGTCGCAGCAATCGACCAGGCGGTGGCCGACGGCGTCGATGTCATCAATTTCTCGATCAGCGGCAGCCAGACGAGCTTCCGCGACCCGGTCGAGATCGCATTCCTGTTCGCAGCGGATGCCGGCGTCTTCGTCGCCGCTTCGGCCGGCAACAGCGGCCCGGCGAGCTCGACCGTGGCCCATCCCAGCCCCTGGCTGACGACGGTCGCCGCGGGCACGCACGATCGGAACTTCGATGCGCTGCTGACGCTTGGCAACGGCTCCACAGCAACCGGCGCGTCGGTCAACCAGGTGGCCACCGGGCCGGCGGCGTACGTCTACGCCGGTGACGTCGGCCTGCAGGGCGCCGATGCCAACCAGGTGGCGCTGTGCTACAGCTCGGCCGATGGCGGCAACGTGCTCGATCCGGCCAAGGTCGCCGGCAAAATCGTTCTGTGCGACCGCGGCGTGACCGCGCGCGTGAACAAGAGCCTTGCGGTCAAGGAGGCCGGCGGCATCGGCATGGTCCTGGCCAACGTGGTTTCCGGCACCCTCAATGCCGAAGTCCACAGCGTGCCGACGGTGCACCTCAGCCACACCTTGCGCGATTCGCAGCTTGCCTATGCGCAGACGCCGGGCGCCACGGCGCAGATCGGCGTGTCCTACTTTGCGCCGCTGGCTGCACCGTT
>JBDTUO010000191.1:0-6160 GCA_040007675.1 Rubrivivax sp. | reverse complement strand
AGCCAGGTTCCCTTCACCGGCTGCTGCTCTACGCCGAGCCGGCTGTAGTCGCACACCCCGTCCGGGAAGACGGCGGCACGGCGCGCCTTCTCGTCCTGGCTGAACGTCGCCGCGCCGTAGTCGGCGTCGGCTATCGGCTTGAGCCGGCACTTCAAGGTGTCGTCCGCGACCGGGCCGCCAGCGGCGATGCGCGGACTCGGCGTCTTCGGGTACAGCGCGTTGCAGGTGCCCGGGCTGTTGTAGGTGGCCGGCTCGATGATCCGGCTCGCGTCGCGAACATCCCAGCACGAGTCGACCGCACTGGCCGGCTTGTGGCGCGCAAGCTTGTCGGCCGACAGCGGCGCCGGGTCGCCGACGATGCCGTCCAGCCAGTCGCGCATCAGGTCGAGCTGGCTGGCGACGACCTGATCGGCCAGCGCGCTCAGTACCGCGACCTGTGATGCCGGCAGGCCCAGCAGCGGCGCGAGCGCCGGGTTGGGCAACATCCACACGACCTGGTTGTCGGCGCGGCCATTCGAACGCAGCAGCTTGTCGCGAATCGAGATGTCGTTGTAGATGGTGTGGATGTCGGCGCCCGGTTCGGCGTACAGGCGCAGCTGCAGAATCGGTGTCGTCGCGAGCCCGGCGTCGGCCTGGTTCAAGCGGCCGAGCTGGTACGCGCGGCGCAGCGCCTCGTCGGTCGCGACCGTACGCTGCGCGATGAGGTTGCCGTCGATGTCGTAGCCGCCGACGCCCTCGTTGACGTCGAGGAACTGCGCCGCGCTGATCCTGCCGGCCTTCAGCGCTGCCAGCCCGTACTGGACCCCGACGTTGTCGAGCGGCCGGCGTGCAAACCCGGTCAGCGGGTCACGGCCGAAGCTGTTGACGCTCACGTCCTGGATCGTGCAGCGCGCACCGGTGGGGTTCGTGACCGGGTCGTAGACCTTGCTCTTGTCGTTCAGCCCGCAGCCGGCGTTGTTGGCGCCGCCGTCGGCGACCAGCGTGTCGGCGTTGCCGAAGTCCCAGTTTCGGCACGTGTTCTTCAGGTGGCCTTCGAACGCCAGGCGAACCGCATCACTCGCCGGATGCGCCATGAACCAGCGGTTCAACAGCCGGCAATCGGTGACCGCCTGCGCGGTGCCCCAGACATCGGGGAAGGCCGCGTCGGGCATGATGCCGTCGAACAGCCCCGGGTAGTTGTTCGCCATCAGCAGTTGCTGGATCGCACCGCCCGAACCGCCCCAGCCGACCAGCCATTTCGGCACGCCGTAGGCCTCGATGATGTGTTCCTTGACCATCATCACGGTCTCGGCAGCGAGCACGTCGTTCGGGTTGGTCTTGTTGACGTTGAGCGACGCGATCACGTAGGCGTAGCCTTCGCGCATCGACTTGATCGCGCGGCCGTCCTTGAACGTTTCGTTCAGGCTCAGCGAGCCCTGGTGGTATTGGGCCGCGGTCGACTCGCCGACGCGGTAGACGATGCGTCGGTTCCAGCCGGCGCCGTTCCACACGCCCAGGGTCTTCGGATCGTCGAGCACCGCGATGCGGTAGATCGAGCGGTTGATCGTGCCCGACTCCACGCGCACGATGAACGGTGCGGTGACGCCATCGATCGTCGTCACCTGCGCCAGATCGTCGGGACGCGGGCCGAGCGGGTCGGCGAGTGCCTTGCGCGCGCCTTGCGGCGTGAAATAGAACCACTGGACCGTGGTCGCGACCGAGCACTGCGTGTCGATCGGCGCGCCCAGACCCGATTCGACGGTGCGGCACTCGAACGGTGTCAGCTTCGGCCCTGCGAACACGGGCCCGGTGATCGGGTGGTTCGTGAGCACGATGCGGCCCGTGACGCCGTTGCCCTGGCCGTTGCGGTGCCGCACTTCGAGCGTGTTCTCACCGACGACCATGCCGCCGACGACGCCTTCGAGCGTGTCGCCCTTCGATGCGAGCGTGTTGGCGATCTTCGAGCCGTTCAGCCACAGCTCGAGCTTGTCATGCAGGTCGCTGGGCGCGGCCACCGAGATGCGCGCGTCGCCGCCCGAAACGAACTGCGGCTGGCTCGACAGCACCTGGATCGCGAGCTTCGGTCCGGATTCGCCGTTGTTGCCGGCCTTCAGCGCCTGCGCGTTGCGCGTCGCGCCGTCGCCGCCGCCGCCGCAGCCGGCGATCAGGAGTGCCACGCCGCCTGCAGCCAGCAGTTTCGAGAGAGTCATCATCTGTCGCCTTCGGTGATCGAGATCGGCGGGGATCGATGCGCCACCGGAGGCTGCACGCTGCCGACCATCAACAGTTCAAGGGAATGCCGTAGGCAGTATGTCGTCGGGGCGTCGGACGAGGGGAACGGGGGAAACCCGCGCCAGTTCGAACGAGCGCCCACGCTGCCGTCGATGGGGCAGACGAGGAAGTCAACGCTGGGCTGTGTTCCGCAACAACCGAGCCCCGCCACACTCACGCTGAGGCCCGTGCGCCCCAGCGTCGTGTAGGCCATGTCGTGTCGTACTTTCACCGGCGGGGAGGATACCGCTGCGTGGGGGTTCGTCGCCTCTGGCGCCAGCGGACCGGCCGCCGGCCGATCCTGGAGATTGCCGGCGTCGCGCCTGCGTGCGATGCTTGCACCCCGATTCACTTGCGCCGCAACGCCGCCCGCCATGGACCACGCGCACCGACCCTCGTCGACACCCCTGCAATCGTCGCGGCTGCCGCTCGCCCCGCTGCTGGCGGGCCTGCTCTGCGCAGGGGCCGCAAACGCCCAGCCAGCGCAGCTCGAGCCCGGCCTGTGGGAGATGACCCTGCGCGTTTCCGGCGCCGGCATGGATGACGCGATGGCGCAGATGCACGCTCAGATGGCGACGATGTCGCCGCAGCAGCGCCAGATGGTCGAGAAGATGATGGCCAGCCAGGGGATCGGCATGGGCGCGAAACCGAGCGCCGTGCGCGTGTGCATCACGCCCGAACAAGCCGCCCGCGCCGAGCCGCCGGCGGAGCCGGGCTGCACGCAGGAGGTGCTGGAGCGCAGCCGCGGGCTGTTGAAGCTGCGCTTCGAGTGTGCAGGCCCACCGGTATCTAAGGGCGAAGGTGAGTACCGCATCGCCGGGCCCAAGGCCTACACCGGACACATGGTCGTCTCGACGCAGCAGAACGGCACACCGCAGCGCCACGAAATGGACCAGAGCGGGCGCTGGATCGGCGCCGACTGCGGCGCGATCAAACCCCGCAGCACGCGCTGATCGGGGCGCTCGCGGCCGGAGCGGTCGCATCGGCGCCGGGAATCGGCGCCGGGAACCGGCGCCGGGCGAGCGCGCTCACATGTCGATCGCCTCCGCCACTTCCACCGACCCGCCGCTGGCCAGGATCGGGCAGCCCTTGGCGTGCTCGAGCGCGTCCTGCAGCGTCGCCGCCTCGATCAGCGTGTAGCCGCTGGTCGGGTTCGAGCCCCCGTTGTCGGCGACCGAGCCATCGCTGTTGACCGTCGACGACTTGCCCACCGGGTGACCCCCGTCGACGATCGCGCTTCCCATGCCGCCCATCCACTTGCCCCAGGCATCCATCACCGTGGCCTTCTCGGCTTCGGTCTTCGGCGTGCTGCCGCCGTGGAACACATACAGGTACTTGGCCATGTCAAATCTCCGTTCCGGTTTGCTGCTGAACGCACGCCGGCTACCGGGTGCGGGCCCGTCGACCCCAAGGTCGATGGCTTGCAGCGTAGCCCTGGTCACGCTTCGGGTCATTGGGTAGAACGCAGAGAATTGCGGGCGCCTGTTGTGCAGTCTGCACAATGGGTCCATGCGCACGGCTGCTGTTCACCGATCGCCGATGCAGGAGGCCCTCGATCGCCTGCACCGTTGCGGACGCGAGATGCGCGACGAAGGCTGTGCCCTCGCCTGCCGTCTGCAACAGGCGCAGGATCGCAACCATCGGCTGCGCCACCGGCAACCCGCGCACATCGCGATGCGTGCCGTCGGCTTCCTGCCATTTGCGCATCGCGGCCGCCAGCGTCAATCGGCGCTGCGGTGCGCCGAAGTGCACCTGCTTGCGATGATCCTGGTCAAGCCGCTCACCCGCCCGCCGCGCGCGCGGCCTCGAGGTGCTTGCCGCCAACGATGAGTTGCAGCACTTCGGTCGCGCCTTCGTAGATGCGCAGCGCGCGGATCTCGCGATAGAGCCGCTCGACGGTCGAGCCCGTGACGACACCGAGCCCGCCATGCAACTGCACCGCCGCATCGATCACCTGTTGCGCCGCCTCGGTCGCGTACATCTTGGCCATCGACGCTTCGCGCGTCACGCGAATGCCCTGCACGTCGCGCGTCCATGCGCTGCGATAGACAAGCAGCGCCGAGGCGTCGATTGCGGTCGCCATCTGGCCCAGCTTGGCCTGCGTCAGCTGGAAGTCGGCGAGCGCCTGGCCGAACATGCGCCGGTTGAGCGCGCGGCTCGTCGCCTCGTCGAGCGCGCGCCGCGCAAAGCCGAGCGCCGCGGCACCGACGCTGGTGCGAAACAGGTCGAGCGTGCCCATCGCGATTGCGAAGCCCTTGCCCTCCTGGCCGATCAGCCGATCGGCGCCGACCCGGCAGTTCGTGAAGCGCAGCGTCGCGAGCGGATGCGGCGCGATGACGGGGATGCGCTCGCTCGCGTCGAGCCCCGGCGTGTCGGCGTCGACGAGGAAGGCGGAGATGCCCTTGGCGCCGCGACTTGGCGCGGCGCCCTCCTTGCCTTCGCCACGACCTGACGCCGCGCCCTCCTTGCTTTCACCGTGCGCTTCGTCGCTGCGCGCGAAGACGACGTAGCGATCGGCGAGCCCGCCGTTCGAGATCCACGTCTTAACCCCGTCGAGCACCCAGCCGTCGCCATCGCGGCGTGCGGTCGTGCTCATCGCCGCAACATCCGACCCCGCATCGGGCTCGGAGAGCGCGAACGCGGCGATCAGCTCGCCGCGCGCGACGCCGGGCAGCAGCGCGGCCTTCTGCGCGTCGTTGCCGAACAGGCTGACCGGCGCACTGCCCAGCCCCTGCATTGCGAGCGCGAAATCGGCGAGGCCCGACGCGCGACCGAGCGTTTCTCGTGCGAGCGCGAGGCTGCGCACGTCGATGCCTTCACGCTCTCCGCCTTTCGCGTCGAAATAGGCGCCCGGCACGCACACGCGCAACAGCCCGGCGTGGCCGAGCTCTCGGACCAGATTGCCGACGCAAGCATAGACGCTGTCGAGATCGCCCTCGTCGTGGACGAGCAGCGTGGGCAGCTTGTCGGCGGCCCACGCTTCGAGTTCGCCCGCAAGCGCACGGTGGCCGTCGTCGAAAAATGGCCAGGAGAGGTAGGTTCGGTCAGTCATGGCGTGATTCATCGACCACGGCCACGATCAATCGCCCTCGAAGACGGGCTTCTGCTTCGCCGCGAACGCGTGATAGGCGCGCTCGAAATCCTTCGTCTGCATGCAGATTGCCTGCGCCTGCGCCTCGGCCTCGATGCATTCGCCGAGACCGGAATTCCACTCCTGCCAGAGCATCGTCTTCGTCATCGCGTGGCCGAAGGTCGGCCCGTTGGCGAGTTCCGTGGCAAGCGCATCGGCGGCGCCGAGCAAGGCATCGGGTTCGACGAGGCGGTTGTAGAAGCCGAAGCGCTCGGCCTCCTCGCCGCCGACGACGCGGCCGGTGAAGAGCAGGTCGGCCGCGCGCGACAAGCCGATCAGGCGCGGCAGCAGCGTGCACGCGCCCATGTCGGCGCCGGCCAGCCCGACGCGAACGAACAGGAACGCAAGCTTGCTGCGCGCGGTGGCGATCCGCATGTCCGAGCCGCAGGCGATCATCGCACCGGCGCCGGTGCACACGCCGTCGATCGCGGCGATGATCGGCTGCGGGCAGGAGCGCATCGCCTTCACGAGGTCGCCCGTCATGCGCGTGAACTGCAGCAGCTCGGGCATGTCCATCTTGACGAGCGGGCCGATGATCTCGTGCACATCGCCGCCGGAGCAGAAGTTCCCGCCCGAGCCGGTGAAGACGACCGCCTTGACGTCGCTCGCACAGACCATCTCGCGAAACAGATCTCGTAGCTCGCCGTACGAATCGAAAGTGAGCGGGTTCTTGCGCTCAGGGCGATTCAGCGTGATCGTCGCGACCCTGCCGCTCACGGTGTAGTCGAAATGGGTCGCCTTGTAGCCGGCGAGTTGGACACTCTTCATGTTGAACTCCGA
>JBDTUO010000190.1:0-6177 GCA_040007675.1 Rubrivivax sp. | reverse complement strand
GCGCGCTGATGATCTTCAGCCGGATCGGCGTCGACAGCAGCCGGAACAGCTCGGCGGCCGACGAGAACACGTGATCCTGGGCCGCGGCGTCGTCGGCAGATGAAGGATCGGGCGCCGCGACGGCTTCATCCGCGGCGTCGGGCAACGGCAGGCGGGTTGGCATGAAGGGATGGCAGCGCGGGATCGACGGGCAATGATGCGCGGCGCTGCGGCGCGGCGTCAATCGGCGCGCGCTTGCTGCGTGGGCCGGGGCGGCGGCATCACCTGGCGCCGCCGAGGATCCACGCCGCGAGCGCCTTCAGGTCGGCGTCCGACAGCGACGGCTGCGGCGGCATCGGTACCGCGCCCCAGCGGCCGGACCCGCCGGCGCGGATGCGCAGCATCACGCTCGCTTCGGCGTCCTTCTGGCCGGCGTACTTTTTCGCGACGTCGGCATAGGCCGGCCCGACGAGCTTCCGGTCGACCG
The DNA here is from genome assembly GCA_040007675.1 of Rubrivivax sp. GTDB lineage: Bacteria > Pseudomonadota > Gammaproteobacteria > Burkholderiales > Burkholderiaceae_C > Rubrivivax. The sequence goes on along the minus strand of JBDTUO010000190.1, from coordinate 5,711 downwards.
CGTGGCAGGCGATGCAGGCGTGCTGCTTGGCCAGCGCGAGGCTGGCGACGGCGGGCCCGGGAGCAAGCGCCGCCGCACCGGCGGCGACGGCCAGCACGACGGCGGACGAGAGGCCAGCGGATCGGGTCATGCGGGGGTGGTCCTTCGGGGTCGGGCAGCCATTGTCGGCGCTGCGCCGGATCGATGCCGCGTCATTGCGGCAGCCGCTCCATCAGCAGGAAGGTGTTGTACGCATTGATGCGGTTGGCGGCGCGGAACAGCGGCAGGTGCTCGAAGCGCGACCAGTCGGTGCGCGCATAGGCCTCCTCGAAGGGTTCGAGATTGCGCGCCGCCTCGCCCATCGAACGCCGCAGGTGCACCAGGTAGTCGCGCGTCAGCTGCAGGTCTTCCCGCGGCTGCAATGACGGCGGGCCGTGGCCCGGCACGAGCACGCGCGCGTCGTAGGTCAGCAGCCGGTCGAGCGCCTGCACCCACGCGGCGCTGTCGGCCTGGCCGACGAAGGGTACGCGGCCGCGGAAGACGAGGTCACCGGCGAGCAGCACGCGCCGCTCGGGCAGCCAGACCACCAGGTCCTCGGGCGTGTGGGCGGGGCCGACGTGGTCGATCACGAAGCGCGTGCCGCCGAGCACCAGCGTCGTCGAGCCGCTGAGCCAGCGGGTGGGGGGCACCAGTCGCGTCTCAGCGTCGATCCACGGCGCGAGATCCTGGCGGCTGGCCTGCAGCCGCAGTGCAGCGGTTTCCGACCCCAGATAGGTCCTGGCGGCCTCGTGCGCGATCACCTCGGCACCGGCCGCCTGCAGCACCTGCAGCCCGTAGACGTGATCCGCGTGGTAGTGCGACAGGATCACGTGCTGCACCGGCAGCGGCGTCACGCGGCGGATCTCGGCCAGCAACTCGGTCGCCAGCACCGGCGCGCCGAGCGCGTCGAAGACCACCACGCGGTCGGCGGTGACGACGAAGCTCGCGTTCGAGATGAAGTTGCGGTTGGCCGGCGAGCCGAGCGCCGACTGCCCCTGCACGTGCCACACACCCGGCGCTACCTCGACCGCGTGCGGCCGCGCCGGCTCTGCGGCGCCCGCCGCGCCCGGCGCCAGCCACAGGGCCCCCAGCACGGGCAGCACGGTCAACAGGCGCATGCACCACGGCGAGCGGGTTTTCACGGTATTCGGCATCATGACCAGATCATAGATTCGGATGGAGCGAGAAGAAGGCAAAGGGCCGGCGGGTGGCATTAGAGGTTGAGGGTGCGGCAGACGCTGGCCCGGTACTCGACCCGCCCGCCCGATCACGAGCCTGTACCGACGCGGAGACCGACGCATGATCATTCGACGTGGCCTGCACCTGACCGGCGTCACGCTGGCAGCCCTCGCCGCCGCACCGGCGCTGGCATCGGACGAATCGGCGCGCAGTCTGGCTGCCACCTGCGCCAACTGCCACGGCACCGATGGCCGTGGCTCGGGGGCGGAGATTCCGCCGCTGGCCGGCCTGCCGGCCGAGCGCATCGTTGCCGCGTTCACCGACTACAAGTCCGGCCAGCGCCCCGCGACCATCATGCACCAGATCGCCAAGGGCTACACCGACGAGCAGATCCGCCAGATCTCGACCTACCTCGCGGCGCTGAAGCCCGCGCGGTGAAGTGGAGGCCACGATGAACCCCCATCCTTCTCGTCGCGGGCTCTTGCTGGCCGCCGGTGCGGTCGCGACGCTCGCTGGCTGTGCGGCTGTCGGTGGCCGCGCCGCTGCGCGCCGCGTGGTCGTCGTCGGCGGCGGTTTCGGCGGCGCCACCGCGGCGCACTACCTGAAGCGCTGGGGCGGGGGCGCGGTGGACGTCACGCTGGTCGACCGCGACGCGCAGTTCGTCTCTTGTCCGGTCTCCAACCTCGTGCTCGGCGGACACCTCGCGATCGGGGACATCACGCGTGGCTACGGCGGCCTGAGTGCCGTCGGCGTGACGGTCGTGCGCGCCGAGGTGGCGACGATCGACGCTGCGGGCAAGACGGTGCGTCTGGCCGACGGGCGCGCGCTGCCGTACGACCGCGTTGTCGTCTCGCCGGGCGTCGACTTCATACCCGGTGCCGTTGCGGGACTCGACGCCGCGCTCGCCAGCGGCCGGGTCACGCACGCCTGGAAGGCCGGTCCGCAAACGGTGGCATTGCGCCGTCAACTCCAGGCGATGCCCGACGGCGGTGTCTATGCGCTGACGATTCCGCTGTCGCCCTTCCGCTGCCCGCCGGGGCCGTACGAGCGGGCCTGCATGGTGGCGAGCTACCTGAAGGTGGCCAAGCCGCGCTCGAAGGTCATCGTCTTCGATGCCAATCCCGACATCCAGTCGAAGAAAGGCTTGTTCCTCAAGGCGTGGGACGAACACTACAAGGGGCTGATCGAGTACCGACCGAATGCCGTGCTGCGCGAGGTCGGCGCCGACGGCAGTGCGAAGTTCGACTTCGAGGACGTGTTGCCCTCGGTGCTGAACGTGATCCCGCCCATGCGTGCCGGCGACATCGCGCGCAGTGCGGGCCTGGTGACGGCGAACGACCGCTGGTGCGGCGTCGACTGGTTGTCGCTCGAATCGACGGCGGTGCCCGGCGTGCACGTGCTGGGCGACGCGACGCTGTCGGCGCCCGCGATGCCCAAGAGCGGGCACATGGCCAACCAGCAGGCGAAGGTGGCGGCGGCGGCGGTCCTCGCGCTGTTGCGCGGACAGCCGGTGAACCCGGCGCCGGTCGTGATGAACACCTGCTACAGCTTCGTGACGGCGAGCGATGCCATGCACGTCGCGTCCGTGCACCAGTACGTGGCGAGCGAGAAGACGTTCAAGGCCGTCGAGGGTTCGGGGGGCGTGTCGTCGAGCGCGAGCGCGCTCGAAGGCCGCTACGCGCACAGCTGGGCGCGCAGCATCTGGGCCGACATGCTCGCGTGAGCGGGCCTTCAACCGACGATCGTGCCGGCGGACTCGCCGAAGCCGATGCGGACCGGGCCCGTGGCGCCACCGCCACAGTGCGCGCGCAGGATCACGGTGTCGCCGTCCTGCAGAAAGGTTCGCGTTTCGCCACCGGCCAGCGTGATCGGCTCGCGGCCGCCGCGCGACAGCTCCATCAGCGAGCCGCCCTGGTCGGGCCCGGGGCCGCTCTGCGTGCCGGTGCCCAGCAGGTCGCCGGTCTGCAGGTTGCAGCCGCCGGCGCTGTGGTGTGCGAGCAGCTGCGCGATCGTCCAGTAGCTGTCACGGAAGTTGCTCTGCATCAGCCGCTGCGGAGCGGTGCCGGCGGTGCGCATCGCGGCGGTCTGCAGCCAGACCTCGAGCGTGATGTCGACGCCGCCGTGGGCGCGGTTGAAGTCCGAGTCCAGGTAGGGCAGCGGCGCGGGGTCGCCGTCCGGGCGCACGAAGGCGCAGCGGTACGGTGCCAGCGCCTCCTGCGTCAGCACCCACGGCGAGATCGTGGTGGCGAAGTTCTTGGCCAGGAACGGCCCGAGCGGCTGGTACTCCCAGGCCTGCAGGTCACGCGCCGACCAGTCGTTGAGCAGCACCATGCCGAACCAGTCTTCCTCGGCCCGGGCCATCGTCTTCGGTGCGCCGAGCTCGTTCGGCGTCGCCACGAAGATGCCCAGCTCGAGCTCGTAGTCGAGCCGTCGGCTCGGGCCGAAGGTCGGCGCCGTGGCGTCGGCCGCGCGGGTCTGGCCCTGCGGCCGGCGCACCGCCTGGCCGCTGACACCGATCGACGAGGCGCGGCCGTGGTAGCCGATCGGCACCCATTTGTAGTTCGGCAGCAGCGGGTTGTCGGGCCGCATCAGCTTGCCGATCGCGGTCGCGTGGTGGATGCCCGTGTAGAAGTCGGTGTAGTCACCGATGCGGCACGGCAGCGCGTACTCGGCCTCGGCCTGCGGCCAGATGCACAGCTCGAGGAACGGTCCCTGATCGCCGTGTTCGGCCAGCGCCGCCGACAACGCCGCGCGCAGCTGTCGGCGCGCGGGCGCGCCGAGCGACATGAACGTGCTCAGGTCGCCCTCGGCAAGCGGCCGCAGCAGCGCGTCGACGCCGTCGCCCCAGGGACACTGCGCGGCGGCGAGCTCGAGGTCGAGCACCTGGTCGCCGATCGCGACGCCGATGCGCCAGGCGCCGTCCGCGTCGCCGCGCCGGCGCAGGCGCGCGAACGGCAGGTTCTGGATCGGGAAGTCGGTGCCGGGTTCGTTGGCCGCGTGCACCCAGCTGCGCAGCGCAGGGTCGTGGGTGGCGTCGGTCAGGGCAGGGGTCGGGGTGTTCGCCGGGGTCGTGTCGTTCATCGGGGAAAGCTGTCCTTCAGGCCGCTCCAGCACTCAGCGTAACGCAGGTCGAGCGCGCCGTCGCGCAGCGCCCACGCGGTAGGCCGGAAGCGCCAGCGGCTTTCGAACATGAAGGCCAGCGTGGCGTCGAGCTTGTGCGGCGCCAGCGCGTCGCTGGACGCCTTGTCGAAGGCGTCGGCATCCGGGCCGTGCGGCACCATGCAGTTGTGCAGGCTGGCCCCGCCGGGGCGGAAGCCCTCGGGCTTGGCGTCGTACTGGCCGTACACCAGCCCCATGAACTCGCTCATCACGTTGCGGTGGTACCAGGGCGGTCGGAAAGTGTCCTCCATGACGAGCCAGCGCGGCGGGAAGATCACGAAGTCGCAGTTCGCGGTGCCCGGCGTGTCGCTCGGGCTCGTCAGCACGGTGAAGATCGACGGGTCCGGGTGGTCGAAGCTGATCGAGCCGATCGCCATGAAATGCCGCGTGTCGTAGACGCAGGGCGCCAGGTTGCCGTGCCAGGCGACGACGTTGAACGGCGAATGCGCCTGCGTGGCGCTCCACAACGCGCCGCCGGTCTTCTTGACGATCTGCCACGTCGCGTCGGCGTCCGGGCCGTCGTCGAACGCTGCCACCGGGCTGCGAAAGTCACGCGCATTGGCGAGCCCGTTGCTGCCGATCGGGCCGAGCTCGGGCAGGCGGAACGCGGCGCCGTAGTTCTCGCAGACGTAGGCCGAACTCGGGCCGTCGACGGCGACCGAGAACGCCAGCCCGCGCGGCAGCAGCAGCACCTCGCCGGGCGCGGCGTCCAGCACGCCGAGCTCGGTCGTGACCGTGAAGCGGCCGCTCTGCGGCACGATCAGCAATTCGCCGTCGGCGTTGACGAGCGCGCGCCGCAGCATGCTGCGCTGCGCGAACACGACGTGCGCCGCGATGCCGGTCTGCGCGTCGGCGTCGCCGTTGACGACCATCGTGCGCAGGCCGTCGACGAAGTCGAGGTCGGCGTCGGGCGCCGCGCCGGGGTGCCAGCGCAACGGGTCGGGCGGCGTGTCGACACCGCTGGCCGCGCCGGTGGTCCACAGCGGCAGCGCGAGGCGCTCGTAGCCGGTGACGGCCACGCTGGGGCGGCGCCGGTACAGCCAGCTGCGGCGGTTCTCGGCCCGCGGTGCCGTGAATGCGCTGCCCGACAGCAACTCGGCGTACAGGCCGTGCGCCGCCTTCTGCGGGCTGTTGCGGCCGATCGGCAGCGCGCCGGGCACGGCCTCGGTCGCGAACTGGTTGCCGAAGCCGGTGAGGTAGTGGCGTTCTGTCATGTCTCGATTCCCTTGCGAGCGGTGGCCAGCGCGTCCTGCAGGACCGCCAGCGTGCCGATCTGGTTGGCCAGCAGCAGCACCAGCCGCGCGTTCAGCGCGTGGCTCTGGGCCAGCGTCAGGCCCTGGTGCGTTTCCAGCAGC
>JBDTUO010000189.1:0-6189 GCA_040007675.1 Rubrivivax sp. | reverse complement strand
CAGGCGGTGCCGAAGCGGCTGAAGACCTGGAAGGAGTTCGTCATCGGCCTGAGCGCGGAGCAATCCAAGGTTCAGGGCGCGCGCTGCATGGACTGCGGCACGCCGTTCTGCATCAGCGGCTGCCCGGTCAACAACATCATCCCGGACTTCAACGACCTCGTGTACAGCGGCGACTGGCGGCGCGCGATCGAGGTGCTGCACTCGACGAACAACTTTCCCGAGTTCACCGGCCGCGTCTGCCCGGCGCCCTGCGAGGCCGCCTGCACGCTCAACGTCAACGACGATCCGGTGGGCATCAAGTCGATCGAGCACGCCATCATCGACCGCGCCTGGGCCGAGGGCTGGGTGACGCCGCAGCCGTCGCCGGTGAAGACCGGCAAGACGGTGGCGGTGGTCGGTTCCGGCCCCGCCGGGCTGGCTGCGGCGCAGCAGCTCGCGCGCGCCGGCCACGACGTGACGGTGTTCGAGAAGAACGATCGCATCGGCGGCCTGCTGCGCTACGGCATCCCCGACTTCAAGATGGAGAAGTCGCACATCGACCGCCGCGTCGAGCAGATGCAGGCCGAGGGCGTGACGTTCCGCACCGGGGTACTCGTCGGTTCGCTGCCGAAGGACACCAAGGTGTTCTGCGACGGCAAGACCCAGCTCGACGCCGGCGAGGTCACCGCCGAGTTCGACGCCGTGCTGCTGACGGGCGGCAGCGAGCAGAGTCGCGACCTGCCGGTGCCGGGGCGCGAGCTGTCCGGCGTGCACTTCGCGATGGAGTTCCTGCCGCAGCAGAACAAGGTCGTCGCCGGCGACAAGGTCAAGGGCCAGATCTCCGCGGCCGGCAAGCACGTGATCGTGATCGGCGGCGGTGACACGGGCAGCGACTGCGTCGGCACCAGCAACCGGCACGGTGCGGCGAGCGTCACGCAGTTCGAACTGCTGCCGCAGCCGCCGGAGGAGGAAGACGGGCCGCTGACCTGGCCGTACTGGCCCTACAAGCTGCGCACCAGCTCGAGCCATGAGGAGGGCTGCGAGCGTGAGTTCGCGATCGCGACCAAGGCCTTCATCGGTGCGAAGGGCAGGCTGACGGCGCTCGAGACCACGCAGGTCCGCCTGGAGGGCGGGCGCATGGTCGAGGTGCCGGGCACGAAACAACAGTGGAAGGCAGACCTCGTGCTGCTGGCGATGGGGTTCGTGCACCCCGTGGCCAGCGTGCTGGACGCCTTCGGCGTCGAGCGCGACGCGCGCGGCAACGCGAAGGCCGGCGTCGACGATGCCACCGGCTACGCGACGAACGTGGCGAAGGTGTTCGCTGCCGGCGACATGCGGCGCGGGCAGAGCCTGATCGTGTGGGCGATCCGCGAGGGCCGACAGGCGGCGCGCGAGGTCGACCGCTTCCTGACCGGAAACTCGACGCTCCCGCGCTGAGCCCCGGCGAGCGGTCTCCCAGGCGGGCCCGGACGGCCCGCGGTGGGCGCGTCAGAGGGTCTTCAGCAGTTCGCCGACTTCCTTCTGGCGCGGAAACTTCTCTCCGAGCCCGGAAAGCGCGGTGAGCTCGGTGCGGGCGGCCGTCTTGTCTCCCGCCTGGATCAGCAGCTTGGCGTAGTTGAAGCGCAGCGAAGGGTTGTTCGCATCGAGCGCGAGCGCCTGCTTCATGACGTCGAGGCCCTTGGCGGTCTGGCCCTCCGACACCAGGGCCTGCGCCAGGGTGTCCATGATGACCGGCCGCTTCGGCAGCAGCTCGTTGGCCTTCTCGGCCAATGCCACCGCACCGGGCTTCTTGGACTGCGCCATCAGCCACGCCACGTTGTTCATCGCCAGCGCGTTGTTAGGCGCCAACTCCATCACCTCGCGGTAGCGCCGCTCCGCCTCGGCGTAGTCTCGTTTGGCCAAGCCGAGATCGCCGAGGTAGAAACGAAAGCCCGCGTCCTTCGGGTGCGCCTTCAGCCAGTTCGCCGCATGCTGGTCAGCGGCGGTGGGGTTGTTCTGCGCCAGCAACACCGAATGGGTCCGCGTGGCCAGATCGGTCGAATCCGGCGCCGCCTTAAGACCCGCTTGATAGCTCGCCAGCGCGCGGTCCCACTGGCGCTGCGAGGTCTCGATGCCCCCTTGCAGCAGGAAGCCTACCGCTTCCGTCGGCCGCTGCTGCTGGATCGTCCGCGCCACCGCGAGCGCGTCGTTCTTCCGGTCGCCGGCCAAATAGGCGTCGATCAGCCCCCGCTGCGCCGGCAGCAGGTCGGCGTCGAGCGCGAGTGCGCGCTTGAGCGCGTCGATCGCGGCGTCGCGGTTCTTCGCCGACCAATGCACGTCGGCCAGGCGCAGGTAGGGTTGCGGAGACTTCGGCATCAGCCGCGCCAGCTGGTTGAACGACGCCACCGCCTGGTTCGTGTCTCCTGAGGCCGCCTGCGCACGCCCGAGTGCATCGACCAAGCCGGGGTTGTTCGGGATCGCCGACACCGCCTGCTGCGCGGCGTCGACCGCCGCCTTCACATCCTTGTTGGCGAGCGCGTAGTTGATGAGTGCCAGGCGCGGCGCGGGGTCGGTCGGCTGGATCTGGATCACGTTCGTGAACATGCCGATGATCTCTTCGCGGGGTGCACCCTCGCGCGCCTTCATCGCGGCGTTGGCGAGCAGCGCCTGCGAGTTGCGCGGGTCGGCCTTCAGCACGTCGGCGAGGATCTTCTTCGCGTCGCCCTCCCGCTTGTCGGCGATCGCCAGCTGGGCCAGCGCAGCGGCAGCCGGAAAGAACGACGGCTGGATCTGCAGCGCGCGCTCGAAGGCCTTCGTCGCGCCGGCACGATCCCCCTGCACCAGCAGCACACGGGCGCGCAGGTTCGCGGCGACCGGCTTGTCGGGCTGCTTCTTCTCCAGCGCGTCGATCGCCTTCAGCGCGCCGGCATAGTCCTTCTGCCGGACCAGCGAGCCGATCAGCGGCAGGTCGGCCGTGGTGCCGGTGTCGTCGGCGGCGAGCGCCTCCAGCTCGTTCACGCCGGTCTCGGCGTCGCCGCGCAACACCTTGCCGACCGCGAGTGCCGCCTTGCTGCGCGTGTCGTTCGGATTGATCTCGGCCGCCTTGGCGAACGACTTCTCGGCCAGCTCGAGCTCACCCGCCTGCAGGTGCGCCTGCCCTTGCAGGGCATACACCGCAGCGCTCGGATGCGGGCGATCGAGCAGCGGCTGCAGCGCGGCCAGCGCCTTCTCGGGCGCCGCGGTCTGCAGATAGGTCAACGCGAGCAGTCGACGTGCGATGTCGGAGTTCGGCGCGCCCTGGAGCGCCTTCACGAGGTGGTTCTCGGCCTGCAGCCAGGCGCGTTGCTGGAACGCGACCGCGCCGGCCAGCTGCAGCACCCGGGGGTTGTCGGGTGCTGCGCGCAGCAGTCGTTGCGCGATCTCGTTGGCCTTCGCGACATCCTTGTCGAGCAGCGCGACGTTGGCGGTGAAGTACAGCGTCTGCGGGTGGTTCGGCAGCACCTTCTGCAGCTGTTGGAGCTGCGCCTTTGCCGCAGGCACGTCGCGCTTGGCGAGCAGGACCGAGATCGCGCCGGAGTGCGCGGGCACGAAGTTCGGCTTGACCTCGATCGACTGCCGATACGCCGCCAGCGCGCCGTCGAGGTCACGCTTCCCGTAGGCGAGCAGGTCGCCTTTCACCTGCCACGCCTCGGCGTCCTGCGGCGTGCTTTCCAGCTGCGTCTGCAGGTCGGCGAGCGCGCCGTCCATGTCGCCGGTGTCGGCCTTCAGTCGCGCGCGGAACACGTTCGCGGGCCCGTAGTCGGGCATGGCCTTCTGCGAGGCATCGATCGCGCTGCGCGCCTGGTCGCGCCGCCCGAGCCCGCCGTAGGTGCGGGCCAGCGTCAGCTTCAGGTCGGCTTCGGCCAGTGGCTCCGGCAGCACGGTCTGTCCGAACTGCTCGGTCAGGCGCTGGAAGTCGCCGGTCACGAACATGGCCCGCGCCAGTTCGGGCACGACGTCGCTTTCCGGGTGGCGCAGCTCCAGCGCCTTGCGCAGTTCGACCACCGCGCCCGGTGCGTCGCCGGACGCCAGCAACGCCTTGCCCAGCAGGAAACGGCTCTCGCCCGACGACGGGTTCTGCTGCAATGCCGACTTCAGCTGGATGATCGCGGCCTTGGCGTCGTTCTTGGCCAGGTAGCTCTTCGCCGATGCGATCAGCGCGTCCGGCGTGTCGTTGCCGCACCCGGCGACGAATGCCGAGGCGGCCAGCGCCAGCAGCAGCGGGGCGAACGAGGGTGGGAGTTTGGTCGTCATGACGTGTGGACCCGTCCTTGTGAGTGTTGCGAAGGCGGCGGCGCCTACTTGATCGCGAGCCGGTGCATCAGGTCGTACAGCGTCGGGCGGCTGACGCCCAACATCTCGGCCGCACGCAGGATGTTCCCGTTGGCGCGCGCCAGCGCGGTCACGATGGTCTCGCGTTCGGCGCGTTCGCGCACGCGGCGCAGGTCGAGATCGGAACTTTCCGCGGGCGATTCGGCCGGCGCGGCATCCGGCGGCGGCAGGCCGATGTCGACGCAGCCGACGCGCCCGCCGTCGGCCATGATGGACGCGCGCTTGACGGCATGCAGCAGTTGCCGCACGTTGCCCGGCCACGCGTGCGCCTCGATCGCGCGGATCGCCTCTTCGGTGAACACGAGCGTGCCGCGGCGCTGCTCCTGGGCAAAACGGCGCAGAAAGGCGTGCGCCAGAAGCACGGCGTCGCCGGTGCGCTGGCGCAATGGCGGGATCTCGACCACGATCTCGGCGAGCCGGTAGTACAGGTCCTCGCGGAAGCGGTGCTCGGAGATCTGCGCCTTCAGGTCCTGGTGCGTGGCGCAGACGACGCGCACGTCGACCGCGATCTCCTGGCGGCCGCCGACGCGCTCGATCGTGCGCTCCTGCAGAAAGCGCAACAGCTTGGCCTGCAGCGCCATCGGCAGGTCACCGATCTCGTCGAGCATCAGCGTGCCACCGTGCGCGGTCTCGATCTTGCCGACCGTCGTTTTCGTGGCGCCGGTGAAGGCGCCCTTTTCGTGGCCGAACAGTTCGGTCTCGAGCAGGTTCTCCGGGATCGCCGCGCAGTTGATGGCGACGAACTTTCCCCGGCGCTTGGACGCCTCGTGCAGCCCCTGCGCGAGCACCTCCTTGCCGGTGCCGCTCTCGCCGAGCAACATCACGGTGGCGTCGCTAGACGCCACCCGCTCGATCAGGCGGCACAGGGCCAGCATGGCCTCGTCGCGCGTCAGCAGGCCGGCGAGTGGTTCCGGATGTTGGGTGGCCTGGAGCCGCCGGTTTTCCGTCTGCAGCTCGAACAAGCGGAAGGCGCGGTCTATCGTCAGCCCCAGCAGTTCGGGCTCGAACGGCTTGGCGAAAAAGTCGTAGGCTCCCAGCGCGACCGCACGCAGCGCGTTGGCCTGGTCATTCTGACCGGTCAACACGATCACCTTGGCGTGGGGATCGATCTCGAGCAACTGCTCGAGCAGCTTGAAGCCTTCGCTGGTGCCGTCGGCGTCGGGCGGCAGGCCCAGGTCCATCGTCACCACCGCGGGCTGATGCCGGCGCACGGCCACCAGCGCGCTGTCGCGGTCGAACGCCGTCACCGACTCGAAGCGGTCGAGCGACCACTTGATCTGCTTCTGCAGTGCCAGGTCGTCTTCGACGATCAGCAGCGGCTGCGGTTTGGCGGTGCTCATCGGGCTTCCGCCATCGGTTCGAGGTCGGAGCCGATCCGCGTCTCGAAGACCGGCAGCACGACGGTGATCACGGTGCCGCGACCGGGTTCGCTGTCGACGTCGATGCGTCCGCCGAGTTCGCGCACGTACTGCAGGCTCTCGTAGCTGCCGATGCCCATGCCGCTCGCCTTCGTGCTGTTGAAGGGCTTGAACAGGCGTTGCTCGACAAACTCGCGCGTCATGCCCTGGCCGGTGTCGCCGACCACGACATGGGCCTGACCGCTGTGGCGGCGCAGCGCCAGCCAGACGCGCCCGTCCGCCGGCGTCGCGTCGAACGCGTTCTGCACGATGTGGCCGAGCACGCGTTCCATGCGCTCGGTGTGTCCGCGCGTGGCGACGGCGTCGAGTGGTTCGAGCTCGAGGGTGCGCCCGCGTTGTGTGGCCACGGCCGCGATGCGCTGCACGATAGGGCGCAGATCGACCCCGGCCGTACCGCCCGGCGGCTTCTCGCCTTCGCGCAGCTGCAGCATCAGCTGGCGCA
>JBDTUO010000188.1:0-6203 GCA_040007675.1 Rubrivivax sp. | reverse complement strand
TGGTCGAGCAAGCCCACCGCTTCATCGCGCCCCGTTTCGTCACCACCGTCACCGCGGTCAGCGTCGTGCTGGCGCTGTCGTTCGGCTGGCTCTGATCCAGGTCGCCGGTGGCGGCCGATGCTGGCGGCCGGCCCGCCCTTGACAGCCTCGCGTTCCTGACGCCGAACGCGTCGCCCGCCGAGCCGCCCATCCGGGCCGAGCTGTTCGGGCCGGCGCTGTTCGAGCAGCACGGTCGCCATCTCGCGGCCGTGCAGCCGGCCGCCGCTGCCGGCCGGTCGGCCGAAAGCTTCTATCCCCGTTTGAAGGACAACGTCGCGGTCCTGCACCGCGCGCGGAGCCTGCTGGAGCGCCGCGCCCGCGAAGGTCTGCACATCGGGCCGACGGGCCACTGGCTGCTCGACAACGCGGCACTCATCGATGAACAGCGCCAGGCGATCCGGGGGGCGCTGACGCGGGACTTCTTCCGCCGCCTGCCGCGCCTCGAAACCGACCCGCTGGCCGGGCTGCCGCGCATCGTCGGCGTCGCGTGGGCCTACGTCGCGCACGCCGACAGCCACCTCGACGCGGTGCTGCTCGAGGCCTTCCTGAGCGGCTACCAGCAGGTGCGCGAGCTCACGCTGGCCGAGCTGTGGGCGCTGCCGACCACGCTGCGAGTCGTGCTGCTGGAGAACCTGCGCCGGCTTGCCGAGCACGCGGCAGCGGTGCAGGCGGCGCGCGACGCCGCACACCACTGGTTCGACGGCCCCGAGCAACGCCGCACGCCGGCGGAGCTCGACCGGCTCGAAGCGAACCTCGCGCCGCGTGGGGTTGCCGACGCCTTCTGGCTGCAACTCCAGCAGCGCCAGGACGACCTGACGTACGAGCGTTGCCGCGAACTGAACGGCTGGCTGGCCACGCGCGCCAGGCGCCCCGCCGACGCCGAGGGGCGGCAGCAGGCCGAGGCCGTGCAGGATCTGCAGAGCATTCGCAACGCGATCACGACGCTGCGCCACCTGGACCGCGTCGACTGGCGCGCGCTGTTCGGTCGTCTGCATGCGGTGATGCGGGCGCTTGCCACCTGCCCGGTGCACGCAGCCGAGAACGAGGAGTCGCAGGACCGTACGCTGCAGGCGATCGAGCGCCTGGCACGTCGCTCGGGCCGCAGCGAGCTGGACGTGGCGCAATGCATCGTCGGGCTCACGCAGGAGGCGGACGCCGCCGAGGACGCGCGCGCGGCACCGGTCCACTGGTGGGGGGGTGAGGGCGAGCCCCGCCTGCGGGAGGCGATCGGTCTGCCGCGCCGGCGCGCGCCGGCGCCCGGCAGCGTGGCGCAGCGTCGCCTGGCCACCGGCATCTACCTGCCGGCGGTCGCTGCGGCGACGCTCGCCGGCGTGGCCTGGATGCTGTACCGGCAGGCCGACCCGGGGCAGTCGTTCGGCGCGCTGCTGCTGACCGCAGTGCTGCTGCTCGCACCGGCGAGCGAGGCGGTGGTCGCGGTGTTCAACCGGCTGATCAGCGAATCGCTGCCGCCGCGACTGCTGCCTCGGATGGCCTGGTCGCAGGGGATCCCGTCGGACCACCGGACGCTCGTCGTGGTGCCGACGATGCTGACCTCGGCCGCCGGCGCTGCTGCGCTCGCGGCCCGGCTCGAGCAGCACTACCTGGCCAACCCGGAGGCGCAGGCGCAGTTCGCGCTGCTGACTGATTTCACCGACGCCCCGGCGCCGGAAACGGCCGGCGATGCCGCGCTGCTGGCAGCCGCGCGCGCCGCCATCGAGGCGCTCAACCAGCAGCATGGCAGCGCGGTGTCGGGCGCGCCGCTGCCCTTCCTGCTGCTCCACCGGCCACGCCGCTGGAGCGAAACGCAGCAGGCGTTCATCGGCTGGGAGCGCAAACGCGGCAAGTTGGAGGAATTGCTCGCGCTGCTGGCGACCGGGCACATCGACGCCAACGACCCCGCGTTCGTCGACCTCGGCCCGCTGTCGACGCCGACCACCGGCGTACGTCACCTCGTCACGCTCGACAGCGACACCGACATGCCACCGGGCCGCCTGCGCGCGCTGGTCGCGGTCGCGGCGCATCCGGTGAACCTGCCACGGCTCGATGCCGCCGGGCGCCGCGTGCTGGCCGGCTACGGTGTGCTGCAGCCACGCATCGTGACGCCGATGTCCACCGCCGCCTACAGCACCTGGTTCCACAGCCTGTTCTCGGGCCAGACCGGCGTCGACCCCTACAGTGCCGCCAGCTCCGAGGTCTACCTCGACCTGTTCGGCGAAGGCACGTACACCGGCAAGGGCTTGCTCGACGTCGCCGCGGCGCACGCCGTGCTGGCCAATCGGCTGCCGAACGGCCAGGTGCTGAGCCACGACCTGCTCGAAGGCTCGCTGCTGCGCTGCGCCGGCGTCAGCGCGGTGGCATTCGTCGAGGACGCGCCGCTGCATGCCGACGTCGCCGCGTCCCGCCTGCACCGCTGGACCCGTGGCGACTGGCAGCTGCTGCCCTTCCTGCGCTGGCGCGGCCGCGACGGGCTGGCGATGATCAACCGCTGGAAAATGATCGACAACCTGCGGCGCTCGCTGGTCGCGCCGGGTTCGCTGGCGCTTCTGCTGTGGGTGATCGCCAGCGGCGCGCTGCCGGTCGGCTGGGCGCTGACCGTGGTGCTCGCGGCCTACGGCGCCGGGCCGCTGCTGGGCGCCATCGCAGGGCTCGCGCCGCGGCGCGACGACCTCGCGCTGAAGCCGTTCTTCGACGCCGCGGGGCGCGACCTGCTGCGCGCGCTGTTCGCCCCGCTGTGGCATGCGGCGCTGCTGCTGGACCAGGCGCTGATGTATGCCGATGCGATCGGGCGTGCGCTGTGGCGCCATTTCGTCTCGCGCCGCCAGCTGCTGCAATGGATCCCGGCCGCGCAGGCGCAGGCGGGCGCGCGGGTGGACGCCGCCGGCCTGCTGCGCCGCCATGCGCCGGCACTGCTCGCCGCCGGGGCGCTGGCGGCGGTCGCCGCGCTGGCCAGCGCGCTGGGCCACCCGCCCGCGGCGCTGCGCTGGGGCGCCGGGCTGCTGCTGGTGTGGGCGGCCGCGCCACTGTGGGTCGGGCTGGTCAGCCGCCCGCGCGCCCGTCCGCTGCGCGAACGGGTGCGGCCGTCGGAACGCGCCTACCTGTGCGACGTCGCGCGCGAGACCTGGCGCTTCTACGAGCGCCACGTCGGCCCCGCTGACCACCACCTGCCGCCAGACAACGTGCAGATGACGCCTCAGCCGATGGTCGCGCACCGCACCTCGCCGACCAACATCGGGCTGTACCTGACCGCCACGGCCTGCGCCCATGAACTGGGCTTCATCGGTCGCGTCGAACTGGCCGAGCGGGTCGGCGCGACGCTGGACACGCTGGAGCGGCTGCCGCGCTGGCACGGCCACTTCTTCAACTGGCTGGACACGCGCAGCCTCTCCGTGCTGCAGCCGGCCTACGTGTCCACCGTGGACAGCGGCAACCTGTCGGCCCACCTGCTGGCGCTGGCGTCGGCCTGCGCGGAGGCCGGCGAACGGACCGCCCCTGACGGCGGCGCCGGTGCCGCATCGGCGCTGGCCGCGTCGGCCGAGCGCCTGCACTCACTGCAGCCGGTCTTGTCGGCCGCGCCGTCGCTGCGGGCCCTGGCACGGCTGGCCGCCGCGAGCCTGCCGCCCGCCCCCGGCGTCGACCTCGGCGCCGTGCACGCGCTGGTCGACGAGGCGCGCGCCGAGCTCGACACCCTCGGGCTCGGGCGCGGCGCCGGCGACGACAGCGGGCCGCTGTGGCGGCTGCACGACCACGTCAGCACGCTGGCGAGCCAGCTGCGCGACCGCGCCGCCGACGCCGACGCGCTGGGCCGGCAGCTGCACGCACTGGCGGCGCGCGCCCGTCGCATCGCACTGGCGCCGGATTACGCAACGCTGTATGACCGCCAGCGCCGCTTGCTGCACATCGGCCTGCGCGCCGACACCGGGCAGCTCGACGAGAACCATTACGACCTGTTGGCCAGCGAGGCGCGCCTGACGAGCCTGGTCGGGATCGCCAAGGGCGACCTGCCGGCGGAACACTGGGCCGCGCTCGGCCGCCCTTTCTTCGCCTGCGGCACCGAGGTCGGTCTGAAGTCGTGGTCCGGCTCGATGTTCGAGTACCTGATGCCGTCGCTGCTGCTGGACGAGCCGCGCGGCAGCGTGCTCGGCCAGGCGGTGCGCAGCGCGGTCAGCGAACAGCGCGACGAAGCGCGTTCACGCGACACGCCCTGGGGCATCAGCGAGTCGGCGATCGCGTCGCAGGACCACACGCTGGCCTACCAGTACGGGCCCCAGGGCGCGGCGCGGCTGGCGCTGCGGCGCACGCCGCCGGACGAACGCGTGCTGGCGCCCTACGCGACCGCACTCGCCGGGCTGGTCGCGCCCACCGCAGCGGTCGCCAACCTGCAGGCGCTGCAAGCCCTCGGCGCGCGCCGCACCTTCGGCTTCATCGAGGCGCTGGACTACACCCCGACGCGCCAGGTCGACGGCCGCACGTTCACCGCGGTGCACACCTACATGGCGCACCACCAGGCGATGAGCCTCGTCGCCGCGACCGACCTGCTGACCGACGGCGTGCCGCGGCGCTGGGCCCTGGCCGACCCGCACCTGCGTGCGGTCGCCTCGCTGCTGCACGAGCGCCCGCCGCGTGAGGTGCCCCGGCTGGCGGATCCGCCACGCCTGCCACCGCCGTCCCGGCCGACGCGCGCGCACCTCCTGCTCGACCAGGTGCCGCTGGCCGACACCCTGCCGGCCACGCTGCTGCTCGGCCACGGCGACCAGGGCCTGTGGATCCGCAGCCACGGCGGCGGCGTCAGCCGCTGGCAGGCGGACACGATCACACGCTGGCGCGACGATCTGCCGCGCGACGAACACGGCAGCTTCATCTACCTGCGGCGCGATGCGGGCGCCCCCTGGCACTCGATCACCGCCCACCCGGCGCCGGATCCCGAGGCGCGCTATCACGCCCGGCTGCTGACCGACCGCGCGCTGTTCGACGCCCGCTGGGAAGATCTGCATGCCCGCAGCACCGTCTGGCTGAGTCCGGAGGACGGCACCGAGCTGCGCCGGGTCGAGCTGTCGAACGCCGCCGACGCCCCGCTCGAGATCGAACTGGCCTTCGCGGCCGAGGTCACGCTGGCGCCCGCCGCCGCCGACGAGACGCACCCCGCGTTCTCGAACCTGTTCGTGCGCGCCCGCTGGGACGCGGACCATCAGGCGCTGTACCTGCAACGCCAGCCGCGCCTGCCCGACGAGCAGACGCTGTGGGCGGTCTTCTTCATCGCCGGCCGCGACGGCGAGGACGACGCCACGCTGCTACCGCTCGACGTGACGCCCTGCGTCGACCGCGCACGCTGGCAGGGCCGCCTGGCCGGCAGCTTTGCACCGCACGGCGACGGCGGCTACGCGGCGCTCCCCACGCCGGGCCCGCAGACCGATGGCAGCGATGCCGACGACGACGATGACGGCGCTCCCGGCGTGCCGCTGGACACCGGCTTCGACCCGGTCGCGGTGCTGCGGCTGCGGCTGCGGCTGGACATCGGCACGCGCAGCGCGCTGACCTTTGGCGTGGTCGCCGGCCGCTCGCCGATCGAACTGGCGGCCGCGGTCGACAAGTACCGCCAGGCCACCCACGTGCGGCGCGCGTCTGACCTGTCGCACACGATGGCCGGGGTGCGCCTGCGCGAGATGCCGGTCGACGCCGAACAGTGGCGCGCGCTGCTGCGGCTGCAGACGCTGTTGAGCGCCACCACCCTGCGCGACCTGCCCGCACCGGCCGACCACGCGGGTGCCGCGTGGCGCTGCGAGCGCCGCCTGCTGTGGCGCTTCGGCCTGTCGGGCGAGCGCGCGATGGTGCTGGTGCACATCGACGACGAGGCCGGCGTGCCGCTGGTCCAGTTGCTCAAGCGGGCGCTGCGCCTGTGGTCGGCCGCCGGCCTCGGTGTCGATCTCGTCGTGATCAATGGCGAGCCGGCCTCCTACCTGCTGCCGGTGCAGCGCCAGCTGCAGATGCTGCGCGAACGCCAGCAGGCGCAGATCGAGCCGCACTGGTCGAACGCCCAGCGCGGCCAGTTCGTGCTGCTGGCGCAGGCCGAACTGGGCCAGGTCGAGCGCGAGACGCTGACGCTGCTGGCGCGGGTGCGGCTGATGGCCGACGGCCGCACACTGGCCCAGCAGCTCGATCGGCTGCTG
>JBDTUO010000187.1:0-6209 GCA_040007675.1 Rubrivivax sp. | reverse complement strand
CCGGCCTGGTAGCGCAGGTAGAGCTGGTAGTGCTCGGGCACGAAGCACAGCCGCAGCACGCGCGCCTTCAGCGCGCCGTGGGCGCGCCCCGCGCGCCGCTGGCTGCGCGACGGTTCAAAACGGTTCACCGGCACGCGCAGCGGCACGCAGGCGCGGCAACCGTCGCAGTAGGGCCGGTAGGTGAACATGCCGCTGCGTCGGAAGCCGCTCGCGACCAGCCCCGAATAGGCGTCGGCGTGGATCAGGTGGCTCGGGGTCGCGACCTGGGAGCGCGCCTGCCGGCCCGGCAGGTAGCTGCACGGGTAAGGCGCCGTCGCGTAGAACTGCAGCGACGCGAGCGGAAGCTCCTTCGGGTGCGTCAAGTCTTGCGTTCCTCGGGCCCGAGGATGCGCGGGTCGAGCCGGGCCCATGACGCAGGATCATAGGTCCAATCCCCAGCCGGCGCGGCCCCCAGGGCGGGGGTGAGCCGGGCCAGGAATTCGGCCCGCGGCACCTCGTGCGCGCCGAACGACGCCAGGTGCGCGGTGTGCTGCTGGCAGTCGATGCGCTCGATGCCCCGCGCACGGCAGGCGGCCACCAGCGCGGCGAGCGCGATCTTCGACGCATCGGTGCGGTGCGAGAACATCGACTCGCCGAACACCATGCGCCCGATCGAGACGAAGTACAGGCCACCGACCAGCGTGCCGTCGACCCAGGTCTCGACGCTGTGCGTGCGGCCGGCTCGGTGCCAGTCGGTGTAGGCGGCAACCATCGCCGGCACGATCCAGGTGCCTTGCTGGCCGTCGCGCGGGGTCGTGGCGCAAGCGGCGATCACGGCCGCGAAGTCGTGGTCGAAGCGAACCTCGTTGCCCGGCGTGCGCAGGAATTCGCGCAGCGTGCGCCGCAGCGACCGGCTGAGCCGGAACTGGTCCACCTCCAGCACCATGCGCGGGTCGGGGCTCCACCACAGCACCGGCTGCCCAGGTCCGTACCATGGGAACAGCCCCAGCCGGTAGGCCTCGTCGAGCCGGCGTGGCGACAGCCGGCCACCGGCCGCGACCAGCCCCGGCAGCTCGGGCTCATCGACGCTGCCCGGGCGCGGCAGCGGCGCGTCGCCGTCGATCCAGTGGATCACCGGAGCGCAGGGTCAGCGCGCGGCACCGGCCGCGGCGGCGACGGCGGCCGGCGTCAGCGGCTGCGGCTGGACCTCGGCGCTGTGCTCGCCCTGCACGACCCAGCTGGTGCCATCCTGGACGCTGATCTGCAAGGACATCGAGCGTTCCGCCAGCGCTGCCAGCGCCTGGCTGTGCGCGGGCGTCAGCTGCCAGACCTCGAGGTTGCGCAGCCGGGCCACGCGGGACCCGAGGCCGGCCCACCACAGCCCGGCCGATGTCCCGTAGGTGAAGATGGTGACGCGGTCCGCCCGGCCGCAGGCGCGCGTCAGCCGCCGTTCGTCGGGCTGGCCGACCTCGACCCAGTGGCGCAGCCGGCCGTCCAGCGAGTGGCGCCAGAGGTCGGGCTCGTCGGCGTCGGACAGGCCGCGTGCGAACACCAGGGCGCCGTCGTGGTCGTCGGCCGGTACCAGCAGCGCAAACGCAAGCACGCGCACCATCAGTCGCTCCTCGGTCTCCGAGGGGTGCAGCGCGAGCGTCAGCGCGTGGTCCGCGTAGCGGGCGCGGTCCATGTCGGCGAGCTGGAGCTGCAGCTTGTAGATCGTGGACTTGAGGGCCATGGCGGCGGAGGGCGGGCGGGCCCGCACTGTGCCACACCGATCGTGCGTGACCGCCGCGTCGGGCGCGCCGCGCCGTTCAGCCCTTCTCGGCCTCGGTGCGCAGGTTGGCCAGGCCGGCCGCGAAGTCCGGGCCGATCAGCGCATCGGCGAACACCCCGGCCCAGCGGAACAACAGGCTGGACCCGGCGTCACCGTGCATCGTCCAGTGCACGCGCGTGCCGCCGTCGGCCGGCTCGAACCGAAGCTCGCCGATCGACGGCGCGTCGGTGTCGGCGACCCGCAGTTCGTAGGCGACGCGGCGGCCGGGCTCGGCGGCGGTGAAGCGCATGCTGCCGTTGCCTTCGCTCGCGCTCTGCCAGGCCCAGCCGGCGCCGGCGCCCCGCGGCGGGCCGCTGTAGCTCATCTGCATCTCCGGGTCGCGCTGGTTCCAGACCGTCCAGCGTTTCCATTCGCGGGGATCGTCGACCAGCGCGTACACGGTGGCCGCCGGCGCGGCGACCTGAACCTGGCGCGTGACGACGAAGGTCCGGGGCAGCAGCAGTGCGCCGATGACCACCAGCAGCGCCAGCACCGCCAGCGCGATCAACAGGCCTCGCATCAGTTTCATCGCCGGCATCCTATCCTCGGCCGGGGGTGTCTGCACGCGGGTCCCCCCAGGCGCCGATGCCCGCGTCAGCGGCGCGGTCCTGCACCCCACGGTGGCATCATCGACGCCCGCCAGCCCGCAGGTCCCGCGCCGGGTCGACCCCGGCGGTGGCGCGGTCGCTGCGCCATTCGGAGCCCCTCACGATGCCTGCTGACAATCCGCTGTTGCAACCCTGGTCCGCACCGTTCGGCCTGCCACCGTACGGGGCGATCCGCGCCACGCACTTCGAGCCGGCGCTGGCGGCCGCGATGCAGGAGCAGCTCGACGAGCTGCGTGCCATCACCGCGCAGCCGGGCGCGCCCGGCTTCGACGACACGCTCGCCGCGTTCGACCGCAGCGGGCGTCGGCTGGATGCCATCGCGTCGGTGCTGTACAGCCTGACCGCATCGCACACCAACGACGAGCTGCAGGCGGTGCAACGCCGCAGTGCCGCCCCGCTGGCGGCGCACGAGAACGCGGTCTACCTCGACGCCGCGCTGTTCGCCCGCATCGACGCGCTGCACGAGCGCCGCACCGCACTCGGGCTCGACGCCGAGCAGCAGCGCCTGCTCGAGCGCACGCACCTGGACTTCGTGCGTGCCGGCGCGCGGCTGCAGGGCGCCGATCGCACGCGCTACGCCGCGGTGATGGAAGAGCTGGCCACGCTGACGACGACGTTCGCGCAGAACGTGCTGCACGACGAGTCCGCGTACCAGCTGGTGCTCGACGGCGAGCACGACCTCGCCGGGCTGCCGGCGTTCGTGCGTGACGCGGCCCGTCAGGCCGCCGCGGAGCGCGGGATAGCGGGCGACGGGGTGATCACGCTGTCGCGCTCGCTGATCGTGCCGTTCCTGAGTTTTTCCGCCCGGCGAGACCTGCGCGAGCAGGCGTGGCGCGCGTGGACCTCACGCGGCGAACACGGCGGCGAGCACGACAACCGCAGCGTCGTGCGGGCGATCCTGCGCCTGCGGCACGAGCAGGCACGCCTGCACGGCCATGCGAGCTACGCCGACTACGCGCTCGCCGACACGATGGCCGGCACCCGCGCGGCGGTGCAGCAACTGCTCGGCGAGGTCTGGCCGCGCGCGCTCGACGCGGTCGCGCGCGAGCAGGCACTGCTGCGCGAGGCGATGGCCGACGCCGGTCAGCCGGACGCCCCGCTCGAGGCCTGGGACTGGCGCTTCTGGGCCGAACGGGTGCGGGCGACGAAGTTCGCGCTCGACGATGCCGAGGTCAAGCCGTACTTCCCGCTGCCGGCAGTCGCGCAGGCCGCGTTCGACTGCGCCAGCCGGCTGTTCGGCCTGCGTTTCGTGCGCCGCGTCGACCTGCCGGTGTACCACCCGGACGTCGACACCTACGAGGTGCAGGACGCGGCCGGCCACACCGTCGGCGTGTTCCTGCAGGACAACTTCGCGCGCGCCAGCAAACGCAGCGGGGCGTGGATGAGTTCGCTGCGCTGGCAGCACACGAACGGCGATGCCGCCGGCGGCATCGAGCTGCCGGTGATCCTGAACAACAACAACTTCGCCAAGGGGGCGCCGGGCCAGCCGACGCTGCTGTCGCTGGACGACGCGCGCACGCTGTTCCACGAGTTCGGCCATGGCCTGCACGGCCTGCTGTCCCAGGTGCGTTATCGCCGCTTGTCGGGCACGCAGGTGCTGCGAGATTTTGTCGAGCTGCCGTCCCAGCTCTACGAACACTGGCTGCTCGAGCCGTCGGTGCTGCGGCAACACGCACGCCACTGGCAGACCGGCGCTCCGATCCCCGAGTCGCTGGTGCAGCGCCTGCACGCGGCGCAGCGCTTCAACCAGGGCTACGAGACATTGCGCTATGCCGCCAGCGCGCTGGTCGACATGGCGGTGCATGCGCGCACGGACGCCGAGCCACCGGGCGACCCGAGCGCCTTCGAGGCCGAGACGCTGGCGGCCCTGGGCCATGTGCCGGCAGCCGGCATCAACCACCGGCTGGTGCACTTCCAGCACCTGTTCGCCGGCTCGGGCTATGCCGCCGGCTACTACGTCTACCTGTGGGCCGAGGTGCTCGACGCCGACGGCTTCGACGCCTTCACCGAGGCGGGTGACCCCTTCGACCCGGCACTCGCCGCGGCGCTGCGGCGCCACATCTACGGCAGCGGCAACAGCGTCGAGCCCGGCGCGGCCTATGCCGCGTTCCGCGGCCGGGCGGCGACGGTGGGGCCGATGCTGCGTGAGCGCGGGCTCATCGAAGACGCCCGGGAGTCCCTGCCGGCCTGAGGTCGGGGTGCGCTCCTGCGGCGTCACGGGTGGGCGACAATCGGTGCGATGAGCGGCCTGGACCTGACCCCATTCGGCGACGCGGAGCGCGCACAGCTCGAGATCAGCCTCGGGAGCGCGATGGAGATCGTGGAGCTCGGCTTCGGCACCATGATCGACATCCGGCAGGGCTTCGAGATCGACATGAAGGGGGCGATTCCCGGCACCGTGCACATCCCGCTGTTCGAGGTCAAGCGGCTGCTCGGCGACCGGCTCACCGAGACCGAGCAGGAGGTGCTCGACGCCGGGCGGCCGAGCGACATCGACATCAAGGGGCTGATCACGACGATCAACCGCCTGCACCACGCGCGCGACCACCTGCTGCTGCTGACGTGCAACAGCGGGCGCCGCAGCCTGTACGCGGCGCACCTGCTGCGCTCGCTCGGCTACCCGAAGGCGGTGTCGGTCGCCGGCGGTTTCCAGGCCTGGAAGAAGCTGCAGGCCGCCGCCGCCCCGGCAGTGCCCGACCCGGCGGCCTGAGAAGGCGCCGGCGCGCCGCCGCCCGTTCGGCCATGGGCTACGCCGCCACCGTCGGCCACGAGCGCCACCACTTCGTCGACCTGCGCGAGTTGCTCGCCAAAGCGAGCCCGGCGCGGTCCGGCGATGCGCTGGCCGGGCTGGCGGCTGCCAGTGCGGCCGAACGCGTCGCCGCGCGCGAAGCGCTCGCCGACCTGCCACTTGCCGTGTTCCTGCGCGAGGCGCTGGTGCCGTACGAGGCCGACGAGGTCACGCGCCTGATCGTCGACCGCCACGACGCCGCCGCATTTGCGCCGGTGGCGCACCTGACGGTCGGCGCCTGGCGTGACTGGCTGCTGAGCGACGCCGCCGACACGGCCACGTTGACCGCGCTGGCCCCCGGGGTGACGCCGGAGATGGTGGCTGCGGTCAGCAAGCTGATGCGCAACCAGGACCTGATGGCGGTCGCGCGGCGCTGCGAGGTGGTCACGCGGTTTCGCAACACGCTGGGGCTCACCGGCCACCTGGCGGTGCGGCTGCAGCCGAACCACCCGACCGACGACCTGGCCGGCATCGGCGCCAGCATCGTCGACGGGCTCATGTATGGCGCCGGCGACGCCGTCATCGGCATCAACCCGGCGGCCGACAGCGTGCCGGCGCTGGTCGGTCTGCTGCACGCGCTGGACGCGCTGATCCAGCGCCACACGATCCCGACCCAGGCCTGCGTGCTGACGCACGTGACGAACACGCTGCAGGCGATCCAGCGCGGCGCGCCGGTCGACCTGGTGTTCCAGTCCGTGGCCGGGACCGAAGCGGCGAACCGCTCGTTCGGCATCGACCTCGCGCTGCTGGGTGAGGCGCACGACGCCGCGTTGGCGCTCGGCCGCGGCACGCTGGGCGACCACGTGATGTATTTCGAGACCGGGCAGGGCAGTGCGCTGTCGGCCGGCGCGCACCACGGCGTCGACCAGCAGACGCTGGAAGCGCGGGCGTACGCCGTCGCGCGCCGCTTCCGGCCGCTGCTGGTCAACACCGTGGTCGGCTTCATCGGGCCGGAGTACCTCTACGACGGCAAGCAGATCCTGCGGGCCGGGCTCGAGGACCACTTCTGCGGCAAGCTGCTCGG
>JBDTUO010000186.1:0-6209 GCA_040007675.1 Rubrivivax sp. | reverse complement strand
CCGCGCACCGCACGGCCCAGGGCTGGGCCTACGGTCTGCCCGAACTGGCGCCGGGGCAGCGGCAGGCGCTGCGGCGCGCGAAGCGCATCGCGAACCCGGGCTGCCACGCCAGCGCCTTCATCCTGCTGCTGCGCCCGTTGGTCGACGCCGGGCTGGTGCCCAAGACGCTGGCAGTTTCACCGACGTCGATCACCGGCTACTCGGGCGGGGGCAAGACGATGATCGCCGACTACGAAGCCGGTGCCGCGGGCGCCGTGCCGGCCGCGCTGATGGCTCCGCGCCCGTACGCGCTGTCGCTGGCACACAAGCACCTGCCGGAAATGATGGCGCACACCGGGCTCGTCGCGCGCCCGCTGTTCCTGCCGGTGGTCGGCCCGTTCTACAAGGGCCTAGCGGTGACGGTGCCGCTGCACCTGTCGGCGCTGAAGGCCGGGCCGCCGGCGGCGATGTTGCGCGCCGCGCTGGCCGAACGCTATGCAGACGAGCGCTTCGTGCGGGTGATGCCGCTGTCCGACCCGGACACGCTGGAGTCGGCGGGCTTCGACGTGCAGGCGAACAACGACAGCAACCGCGCCGACTTGTTCGTCTTCGCCGGCGACGGCCACGCGCTGCTGGTCGCGCGGCTCGACAACCTCGGCAAAGGCGCCAGCGGCGCGGCGGTGCAGGCTATGAACGTGCACCTCGGCGTCGAGGAGGGCTTTGGCCTTCAATGACGCGCCGGAAAGAATGAAACGCGCCGCTTGGCGGCCGGTCGATGTGTTCTCGATCCCCTACCCTGAAGGAGAGCCCTGATGTTGCGTTCGCTGTCCCTGCTGCCCGCGCTCCTGGTCGTCGCGGCGCTCGGCGCCGGCTGCCAGTCGATGAAGGACATGGCCGACATGTCCCCCGGCGCCCCCGCCAAGCCGGTCGACGGCGTGCTGGTCGGGCCCGGCGGCATGACGCTGTACACCTTCGACGGTGATCCGGCCGACGCCCGCATGAGCGTCTGCAACGGGCCCTGCGCGGCCAACTGGCCGCCGCTGAGGGCTACACCGGAGGCCAAGGGCGGCGGCGACTGGAGCGTGGTTTCGCGAGATGGCGGCGGAAGGCAGTGGGCGTACAAGGGCCGTCCGCTGTACTACTGGTCAAAGGACCAAACGACCGCCGACCGCACCGGTGACGGTTTCAATGGTGCCTGGCACCTCGCTCGTCCTTGAGAACGCACAGCGGCGGCACTGACACGCCGGCTTCTTCCACGCAGTGAGCGCTCACACTATTTCTGGTTCAGGCGCCCGATAATGGTAGCGGTATGCATCGGTGAAGCCGAGGCGCTCGTAGACTGACCGCGCGCCTGCATTGTCGGCCTCGACCTGAAGGTAGGCGTGGCGGGCACCTTCGGCCGCCGCCCGGGTGAGCAACCAGTGGCACAGCGCGCCGCCCAGGCCGCGCTCGCGCGCATGGGGTGCGGTGATGACGTCGTACAGGCCGACGAGCTCGGCTTCGCGTGCGAATTGGCCACAGGCCAGCACGACCTCGCCGTCGCGCAGGACGAATCCCTGGAACGGCACCGGCGCCGCGAGCAGGCGGCGCGCGTGGGCCTGGCGTTGCACCGCCGGCGAGCCGCGCAGCATGCCGACCAGGTCGGCGAGCTCGAGCGCCGTCAGCGGCTGCGGCGTCGGCAGCGCGTCGGCGCCAGCCGGCCGGCCCCGCAGCGCCTGCTGCAAGTCCGGCAGCAACATCACGCGCGTGTCGTCGAGGCGCTGCCAGCCGAGGGCGCTCACGTGGTCTTCCAGGACGGTCGGCAGCGTGAACGGCGTGACGCGCAGGAGGGGTGGCAGCCCGACCTCGCGGTACAGCGCGAGCGCGTGCTGCAACCGTTCACCGAGCGGCAGCCGACCGTCGGCGACCGCGTTGATGCAGCGGGCGCGCTTTGCCTTGCCGGGCGAGAAGCGCAACAACCAGCCGTCGAGCCAGCGCTGCTCTGGCGGGGCGCTCGCGTTGAGCCCGGCGTCCTCGATGCGCGAGGCCAGCAGCGTCGACGCGCTGCCTGCGGCGCTCACGACGCCGCTTGCCCCGCGGCGTCGGTGACGGCGCCCGGGGGGTCGGTCGGGGGCGGCGGGCCAAGCCGGCGGACTACCTCGTGCGCGAACAACACGAAGGCCTGGGCGCCCTTGCTGGCGGGGTCGAACACGACGCCGGGCTGACCGTAGCTCGGTGCCTCTGCGAGGCGCACATTGCGCGGGATCACGGTCTCGAACACCTTGGCGCCGAAGTGGGCGCGCAGCTGTTCGCTCACCTGCTGCTGCAGCGTGATGCGCGGATCGAACATCACGCGCAGCAATCCGATCACTTCTAGTTCGCGGTTCAGGTTCGCGTGCACCTGCTTGATCGTGTTGACGAGGTCGGACAGGCCCTCGAGCGCGAAATACTCGCACTGCATCGGCACGATGACGCCGTGGGCGGCGCACAAGCCGTTCAGAGTGAGCAGGCTGAGGCTCGGTGGGCAATCGATCAGCACGAAGTCGTAATCGCCGGCGACGGCCTGCAGCGCAACGCGCAGGCGCTTCTCGCGGCGCTCCAATTGCACCAGTTCGACCTCGGCGCCGGCCAGCTCCCGGTTGGCACCCAAAACGTCGTAGCCCCCCTTCGGGCTTCGCTGGCGGGCATCGATTACGGAGGAAGATTCCAGCAACACGTCATACACAGTGGATGTGAGTAAACGCTTATCGATGCCAGACCCGGTCGTGGCATTGCCCTGCGGGTCCAGATCGACCACCAGCACGCGTTGACCCACCTGCGCCAGGCCGGCTGCCAGGTTGACAGTGGTCGTCGTCTTGCCGACGCCGCCCTTCTGGTTCGCGATGCAGAAGATCCGCATGCCGGACACGAGCGAGCTGCTGCCGCCGCTCACGATTGCGTGCCCAGCCGGATGCCAAAGGCCACCAGGCATCCGCCGGCGATGCGCTGAAGTACCCGCGGCAGGCGCGGGTGGGCGTGCACGCGTACACGCAGTCGCTGCGCGAAGGCGCAGAGCAGCAGGCAATACACGGCCGTGATCACCGCGATGGTCAGCGCCATGAGGGCGAACGTGAGCGCGCCCCGGTGGGTTGCCGGGTCGATGAACAGCGGGAAGAACGCCATGTAGAACACGATCGCCTTCGGATTCATCAGCGTGATCAGGAACGCCTGGCGCGCATAGTGGTGCGCCTGGATGCGAATCGGGCCAGCCGACGCACCTTCCCGCGCCAACAGCAGGCGCAAACCGATCCAGACCAGGTAGGCGGCCCCGGCGTACTGGACCGCGCGGAAGATCGCCGGGTGCGCTGCCAGCAGCGCCGCGACCCCCGCAACCGCCAGCCACAACAGCACCTGGTCACCCACGATCAGGCCGGCCGTCGCCGCGGCACCGGCGCGAAAGCCGCCCTTTCCAGTGGAGGTCAGCAGCGCGAAGGTGCCGGGCCCGGGCAAGGCGAGGAACAGCAGGATGGTGGCGCAGAACGCGCCGTAGTCGGCGATGCCGGGCATGGGTGGCGGCTCCGGGAGCGGTGACGAGTGGGAAGGCGGAGGGTGCGTTGACAGGCGCGAAAGCTGCCGAACCCGCGGCGCGCGCCAGCCGATTGTGCCGTGCCGCAGCCATCGGCCACGGAGCCCAGGTCGTGGCAGGTGGGCGCAGCGCGAGGTCGATATTCTTGGCTCACGCTGGAACGTGCATCAACACTCGCCGTGGCCGCAGCCACACAGCGCATCGCTCGGCAGCCAAGCCCGGCACCGTCAGGCGTTCCACGTGGAACATGTCGACGTCGTCCGGCAGCGCCGCAACTTCGTCATCCGGCACCCGGCCCTTCATCGCGCACCATACGCCGCCCGGCGCCAACTCGTCGCGCGTCCATGCGCAGAATTCCGTCAATGCCGCAAAGGCGCGTGACACCACGACATCGGCCCCGCCGTGCCCGTCGCCGGTGCCGACACGCCGGTGTTCCGCGCTCAGGTTCTGCAAGCCCAGCTCCAGCGCGACCTGACGCACGAATGCCACCTTCTTCGCGACCGCGTCGATGCAGCTCACCGTCCACGACGGTCGGGCGATCGCGACGACGACCCCAGGCAGTCCGCCCCCGCTGCCGACATCGATAAGGCACGGCGAACTCAATCCGGCGGTCGACACATGGCGGGAAAGGCCCGGCACGACCGCAAGGCTGTCGAGAAGGTGCAGCACATCGATGCGCGGCGCGTCGCGCACCGCGGTGAGGTTGTGCACCCGCCCCCAGCGCTCCAACAGCGCCGCATAGTCGCGCAGGCCTTGCAGTTGAGCGGGAGTGAGCGAGCAGCCAAGAACGGCGGCACCGGCCTGCAGCGTCGACGCGGGCGCGGACAAGGCCACGGCCGGTTCAGGCGGCATCTCTATCGATGGCTGCGGCGGAGGCTAGCGCCGCGGTCGGCGTCACCCGCGCCACGAAGCCCGGGACACCCCGCTTCTTGAGATGGATCAGCAGCAACGACACCGCGGCGGGTGTGACGCCGGACAGGCGCGACGCCTGGCCTAGGGTGGCAGGTCGATGCCGGTTCAGCGTCTGCCGGACTTCGATCGATAGCGCGTGCACTTGCGCGTAGTCCAGTGACTCCGGGAGCTTCAGATGCGCACAGTGCGCCGCGCGTTCGACTTCGTCGTTCTGTCGATCGATGTAGCCGGCGTACCGCAGGCGGATTTCGGCCTGCTCGATCACCGTGTCGGCCTCGAAAGGACCGAGCCGCTGGCGCAGTGTTTCACGTGAAACAGCGTCGCCAGGGTGTGCCACGGCGTCGATCGCCGCCGCCGCATCCCAGCTGACGCCGGGCCGCCGCAGCAGGTCGGCTAGACGATGCTCATGGTCCAGCGCCTGACCGAGTAGCGCCTCAGCCGCTTCGTCCGGAACCGTTTGCGGTCGCACCCACGTGTCGCGCAGCCGTTGCACTTCGGCCTCGATCGCGTCGCGCTTGCGGCAGAACGCGGCCCAGCGGGTGTCGTCGACCAGACCAAGCCGCCGTCCGGCCTCGGTCAGCCGCAGGTCGGCGTTGTCCTCGCGCAGCTGCAGCCGGTATTCGGCCCGGCTCGTGAACATGCGATAAGGCTCGGTCACTCCCTTGGTGATCAGGTCGTCGACCAGCACCCCGAGGTAGGCCTGGTCGCGCCGCGGTAGCCAGGCCTCCTCGCCGCGCACCTGAAGCGCCGCGTTGAGCCCGGCGAACAGACCCTGCGCGGCTGCTTCCTCGTAGCCCGTCGTGCCGTTGATCTGCCCGGCGAAGAACAGGCCGCCGATCGAGCGCGTCTCGAAGCTCGGCCGCAGCGCTCGCGGGTCGAAATAGTCGTACTCGATTGCATACCCAGGACGCACGATGTGCGCGCCCTCCAGCCCCACCATCGATTGCACCGCGGCGATCTGAACATCGAAAGGCAGCGAGGTCGAGATGCCGTTCGGGTAGACCTCGTGCGTCGTCAGCCCTTCGGGCTCGAGGAAGATCTGGTGGCTGGACTTGTCCGCGAACCGGTTGACCTTGTCCTCGATGCTCGGGCAATACCGCGGCCCTGCCCCTTCGATGAGCCCGGTGAACATCGGGCTGCGGTCGAAGGCGCCCCGAATGATCTCGTGCGTGCGTTCGTTGGTGTGCGTGATCCAGCACGGCAACTGTCGCGGGTGATCCGAGGCGTCCCCCATGAAGCTGAACACCGGCAGGGGATCGCTGTCGCCGGGTTGCTGTTCAAGCCGTGCGAAGTTGATGGTGCGGCCGTCCAGACGCGGCGGCGTACCGGTCTTCAGCCGCCCCTGAGGCAGCTTCAGCTCCTTCAAGCGCGCGGACAGGCTCAGCGCCGGCGGGTCGCCGGCGCGTCCCGCGGCATGGTTCGTCAGACCGATGTGGATGCGACCGTCAAGAAAGGTGCCTGCGGTCAGCACCACGGTCCGCCCGCGAAAGCGGATGCCCGACTGGGACACGGCACCGACGACGCGGTCGCCTTCGACCAGCAGGTCGTCCACCGCCTGCTGGAACAGCCACAGCCGGTCCTGGTTCTCGAGCCGACGGCGGATCGCCGCGCGGTACAGCACGCGGTCGGCCTGGGCACGCGTCGCGCGCACGGCGGGCCCTTTGCTGCCGTTGAGGATGCGGAACTGGATGCCGGATTCGTCGGTGGCAGCAGCCATCGCGCCACCGAGCGCGTCGACCTCCTTCACGAGGTGCCCCTTGCCGATGCCGCCGAT
>JBDTUO010000185.1:0-6250 GCA_040007675.1 Rubrivivax sp. | reverse complement strand
CCGGCGGCGCCGCTTCGGAATTGGGTGCCGTCTGGGCGAACGCGACAGGCAGCGCTAGTGCGATTGCCATTGCAGTGCCCGCGACGATTGTCAGCTTCCTCATGGGAATCTCCTTGTGGTACGCCAATGCCGCTGCTTCGTCGTGACAACCCTGTGGCGCTAGAACACGAGAGTCAAGATCAGCGCTGAACGGAATATGCGCCGACCCTTTGCTTGCGTCCGTACGGCATCGCACATAGCCGCACCTTCTCCGATCGGCGGCACGGTGGCCGCTCCAGATGAACCACCCATGGAGAAGTATCGCGACCCGTCTGAATATCGTCACAGACGCCCCGGACGGCAACTGAACGTTGCCCTCCGCGCAAGCGCGGCGGCAAACCCGCACTGGGGTATTTGGCTTGCCGAACTCGCCCAACTTCGATCAGGATCCTTTGCCTGAGACCGCGTTGCAGATGCTGGGAGCCCGGGTCGGCAGCGCCAGTCCGAAACTATGGGCAGAGCTGTCACTGGGTCGACGAATATCGCCGGCCGGAGTCCGACACCGCTTTGGGCTTTCGTCGTCGCGGGCGGACTTCGAGCTACGTCCGGTGCACCTTCTAAAGCGGTCATCGCCGACGTGAATTCCCCGGCACCTGAGCGTCAGGAAGTGGCCGGGTCCCGGCGGCTACGAACGGCTGCTTCATGGAGGCGAAACCCGAAGGAGCCGGGCCAGGGGATCCGGCAGCTTTGGAGAAGCCCCCGACGGGCAGGATTGGGTCGTGAGCCGACGGCCGCTCCCGATCCGGCGACGGGCGCGCCGGCAGCGGCGCCGCACTTCAACGCACGCCCAGCTTGAAGGCGATCATCGCGCGCAGCTTGTTCGGCAGCACCGGCTTGATCAGCAGGTGGTAGTCGTGTTGCTCGGCCTGGTCCTCGTGGCCACCGAGCGTGCTGCCGGTGACGAGGATCGCCGGCAGGTGACGCTGCGGCCAGCGGGCGCGCAAGGCCTGCAGCGCGTCGACGCCGGTGCGGCCCTGCGGCAAGCGGTAGTCGACCAGTGCGAGGTCGAAGGGCAGCGCGTTGGCCGGCGCGGCGTCCAGCACCGCCTGCAGCGCTTCGACACTGTCGTGCGACTCGACCGTGGCGCCCCAGGACTGCAGCAGCACCACCAGCCCCTCGCGCACGGCGGGCTCGTCCTCGACGACGACGAAGCGCCGCCCCTGCAGCGTCAAGCCGAGCGGCGCGCGTGCCGGCGGCGGCGCGGCGTCGGTCATCGAGCGTGCGGCGCGGCCCGGCGGCAGTGCGACGCTGAACACCGTGCCGCGACCAGCCTGCGAGCGCAGCGTCAGCGGCGCGCCCATCAGGTCGGCCAGCCGCTTGACGATCGACAGGCCGAGCCCGAGCCCCTTGCGGTCGTGCGCCGCCAGCGGGCGGTGGCCGTGGACCTGGAAGAACTCCTCGAACACGCGCGCAAGGTTGGCCTCCGAGATGCCGATGCCGCTGTCCCAGACCTGCAGCACGAACGCGTCGCCGCGCCGGCGCGCACCGACCAGCACGCCGCCGTCCTCGGTGTAGCGGATCGCATTGCTGACCAGGTTGCGCAGGATGCGCTCGAGCAACACCGGGTCGGCCTGCACGATGTGCTGGCCGCCGCGGAAGTTCAGCTGCAGCCCTTTCTCGAACGCGACCGGCTCGAAATGCAGCCGCAGGCGCGCGAAGACGTCGCGCAGCCGCACCGGCGCCGGGTTGACGTCGACGCCGCCGGTGTCGATGCGGGTGATGTCGAGCAGCTCGCCGAACAGCCCTTCGAGCGCGTCGACCGACTCGTTGATGCTGTTGACGAGCGAGGCCACCTCGGGGTCGCGCGCGCGCTGGCGCAGCGCCTCGGCGAACAGGCCCATCGCGTGCAGCGGCTGGCGCAGGTCGTGGCTGGCGGCGGCGAAGAACTGGGTCTTCGCGCGGTTCGCCGCCTCGGCGGCGCGACGCGCGGCGTCGGCGTCGGCCTTCTCCTCGCGCAACTGCACCGCCATGCCCTCGGTGCGCGCCTTCAGTGTGATCGCCTGTGCCAGCGCGTCGCCGTAGGTGCGCACCATCAGCACCGTGGAGGCGAACAGGATCGTGACGACGATCGCCAGTGCCCAGTGCCCGGGCTGCGCACTGTCGCTCGCGATGCGCAACACGGTCGGCAGCAGCACCAGCACGATGAAGGCGGTGAACAGGCGCGGCTGCGTCGCCAGCAGCTGGACCGAGCTGACGCAGAAGCTGTAGACGACCAGCACCAGCGCGAGCGAGACATACGGCGCTCCCTGGCCCCAGAACAGCCAGACCGCGGCACCGAGCGTGGCCGCCTGCAACAGCACCAGCGCGCGCCAGCTGCGCCGCCAGCCGAGCAGCATCGCCTCCTCGGCGTCGCGCCGGCGCCGGAATCGCAGGTAATGCGCCAGCCGCAGCCCCCACAGCATGAGACCGGCGGCGAGCCAGCCGAGCAGGTGCGCGGTCGGCGCGGCGCGCCAGAACAGCGCAGCGATCACCGTCATCCCGAGCGCGTAGCCGGCCAGCGTTGCCGGCGCTTGCACGTACAGCGCGCGCAGCCGGTCGACCTCACGCGAGGCGCGTCGACGCTCGGGCACGCCGGGTCCATCGGTCGCGTCGCTCGCGTCGCTCGGGCCGGCCGGCTCGGTGCCCGCGGGCGGCACGGCGGGCGGGCGAAGATCGGTCATCGGTGCAGCGACGCGACGGCGGCAGCGCGCCGGGTGCCGGCGACCGCTCAGCGGGCGCCGGGCCGCGCCGACGGGAACCCGCCGTGCCCCTGCGTCATCTGGCTCACCGCCAGCACGGCCTGCGTGCGGGTGCTGACGTTCAGCGCGCGCAACACCGCCGCAACGTGGTCCTTCACGGTCTCCACCGAGACCTTCAGCTCGCGTGCGATCAGCTTGTTCGGCAGCCCCTGCAGCAGCAGCGCGAGCACCTCGGTCTGGCGCGGGGTCAGGCCGATGTCCGCCAGCGACATCGCCTTCTGGTGCGGTGCCGGCCGGGCGTGTTCGGCCATCGGCCGCATCACCGCCGGCACGGTGTCGGCCTCCGGTGCCGGCGCCTGGCCGTCCAGCCCGAGCATCGACGGCGGCACGTACAGGCCACCGGACATCACGAGCCGCAGCGCCTCGAACAGCGCGTCGTTGGACGAACGTTTGGGCACGAAGCCCATCGCGCCGAGGTCGATCGCGCGAATGACGTCGCTGCTGCGCTCCGAGGCCGACACCACCACCACCGGCACCGCCGGCCAGTTCGCCCGCAGCTCGGTCAGGACCTCAAAACCGTCGGCGTCGCCGAGCGCGAGGTCGAGCAGCACCAGGTCGACGTCGGGATCCTCCTGGAGCGCCTGGCGCGCGGCTTCGGCCGTCTGCACGCCGACCACCGTCACGTCGTCGCCGAGCCCGCGGATCACGCTCTGCAGCGCGGCCAGGATCAGCGGGTGGTCGTCGACCAGCAGCACCTTCATCGTTGCGCCTCTCTTCGCGCCGTCCTGCGCGTGACTGGCGCCGATGCTACGCCCCTTGCGCGCCGCGGCAGCGGCGCCTGGGCCGCAACGGCCCTCAGGTGTGGCGGCGCGACAGCGTCACCGCGACGCATGCCGGCCGGGTCGAACCTTCGAGCTCCATCGTGCACTCCATCGCCAGCTGCGCACCCGGTGCCCCGGGGTTGCCGAGCGGCTCGAACGACACCAGCACGAAATGCCCGCGCAGCCGGCTGCCGACACGCACCGGCGCCGGGAAGCGCACCCGGTCCAGCCCGTAGTTGATGCCCATGCGCGTGTCGGCGATCTGGATCGCCTGCTGCCCCATCAGCGGCAGCAGGCTGAGCGTGAGGAAGCCATGCGCGACGGTGGCGCCGAACGGCCCCGCCGCCGCCCGCGCGGGGTCGACGTGGATCCACTGGTGGTCGCCGGTGGCGTCGGCGAAGCGGTCGATGCGCGCCTGCTCGATGTCGATCCACTCGCTGACGCCTATCGTCTGCCCGACATGGTCGCGCAGGTCCTCGAGGTGCTCGTAGCGGGTCATCGTCGGCGCCGTCCCGTTCAGCGCAGCCACGCCAGCAGCGGTAACCACTGGGCGAGGTCGCGCTCGACCCGGCTCGGCGCCACGTCCCACAGCGTGGCGCCGCGCGCGGCCAGCTGCACGTAGTTCTGGGTGTCGCGCAGCGCCGCCACCAGCGGCACCGGCAGCGTCGCGAGGTAGTGTTGCAGCTGCTCGTAGGCGATCGTGTGGTCACGCACGCGCATCGCGACCAGGCCGGTGCGGATCTGCGCCGCGCGCGGATGCGCCTGCACCTGCTGCACGAAGTCGTGCGTGGCCTGGATGTCGAACAGGCTGGGCTGCAGCGGGATCAGGAGCCGATCGGCGATGCGCAGCACCGAGGCCAGCCGCTTGTCGTGCAGTCCGGCCGGCGTGTCGAGCACCACGTGCGTGGTGCCCTTCGGGGGCCGCAGCGTGTCGTGCTCGGAGACGTCCCAGCCGTGGATCACGGGCAGATGCGGCGGGCGCAGCGCCAGCCAGCGGCGCGCTGACCGCTGGCGATCGACGTCGCCCAGCATCACGCTGTGGCCGGCTGCCGCCAGGCCACCGGCCACGTTGGTCGCGAGCGTGCTCTTGCCGACGCCCCCCTTCGGGTTGGCAATCACGATCACCGGCATCTGTCGTTTCTCCCCGCCGATGGCGGCCCTCGATCCGCGGTATGGTAGCGGCGCCGCGTGCCGCGGCGTCCCCGCGCAACACCCGATGCGCGGCCCCGCGCGAACCCCATGGCGGAGATCGTCGTCCTCGTCGCCCATCCGCAGATTCAGCAGTCGCGCGTCACGCGGGCGCTGATGCGGCGGGCCGCCGCGCTCGGGCCCGCGGTCGACGTGCGTGACCTCTACGCGCTGTACCCGGACTACTGGATCGACGTCGACACCGAACAGGCCGCGCTGCGCGATGCCCGTTTGCTCGTCTGGCTGCATCCGGTGCACTGGTACGGCATGCCCCCGCTGATGAAGCTCTGGCTCGACGAGGTGTTCACCTTCGGCTGGGCCTACGGGCCCGGCGGGGACGCGCTGCGCGGTCGCGACCTGTGGCTCGCAGCGTCGACCGGAGACGCGCAGGACTCGTACGGACCGCACGGCTACAACCGCCATTTCTTCGACGCCTTCCTGCCGCCGTACGAGCAGTCGGCCGCGCTGTGCGGGCTGCGCTGGCTGCCGCCGCTCGTGCTGCACGGCGCGCACCGCGCCGACGAGGCCGAAATCGAGGCCCACGCATCGGTGTTCGCCGACCGGCTGGCGACCCACCCGCGCTGGCCGGAGATCGACATGCTGGCCGCGGAAACCTGCGATGTGCCGGCCGACGCGCGGCCGGCACCCTGAGCCGGGTTCACCCGATGGAACACGGCACGTCCTGGCTCGGCACGAGCCTGGTCTACCTCGGTGCGGCGGTGCTCGCGGTGCCGCTGGCGCGGCTGCTCGGCCTCGGCTCCATCATCGGCTACCTCGGCGCCGGCATCGCGATCGGCCCCTGGGGCCTCGGCCTGGTGACCGACGCCGGCACGATCCTGCACGTGGCCGAGTTCGGCGTCGTGCTGATGCTGTTCCTCGTCGGCCTGGAGCTGGAGCCGCGTCGGCTGTGGGCGATGCGGCGACCGATCTTCGGCTGGGGCAGCGTGCAGCTGCTGGGCTCGGCGGCGCTGCTGGTGGGCGCGGCGGTCGCCGCCGGGGTCGACTGGCGGCTCGCGCTGATCGCCGCGCTCGGGCTGGCGCTGTCGTCGACCGCGATCGGGCTGTCGGTGCTGAACGAGCGCAACCTGATGGGCACGACCGCGGGCCAGAGCGTGCTCGCGGTGGCGCTGCTGCAGGACATCGCCGCGATTCCCATCCTGGCCATCGTGCCGCTGCTGGCGGTGGCGGGCGCGGCGAGCAGTCATGCGGGCGCCGCTGACAACGGGTGGATCGAGGCGGCACGCGCCTTCGCGGTGATCGCCGCGATCGTCTTCGGTGGCCGCCTGCTGCTGCGCCCGGCGCTGCGCTGGATCGCGCGCAGCGACACGCCCGAGATCTTCACCGCTGCCGCGCTGCTGCTCGTCGTCGCGACCGCGTGGCTGATGCAGTCGGTCGGGCTGTCGATGGCGCTCGGCGCCTTCCTCGCCGGCGTGCTGCTGGCCGAGAGCGAATACCGGCGCGAGCTGGAGACCGACCTCGAGCCGTTCAAGGGCCTGCTGCTCGGCCTGTTCTTCATCGCCGTCG
>JBDTUO010000184.1:0-6256 GCA_040007675.1 Rubrivivax sp. | reverse complement strand
GTGCATCAGCAGCGTGGCGTCGCCGCCGTCGTCGAGGATCATGTTCGGGCCTTCGGCGGCGTCGCCCTTGGGGCCGAACTCGAAGATCCGGTGCGTGTAGTCCCAGTAGTCCTTCAGCGTCTCGCCCTTGTAGGCGAACACCGGCGTGCCTTGCGCCACCAGCGCGGCGGCAGCATGGTCCTGGGTGCTGTAGATGTTGCACGAGGCCCAGCGGACCTCGGCGCCGAGCGCCTGCAGCGTCTCGACCAGCACCGCGGTCTGGATCGTCATGTGCAGGCTGCCCGCAATGCGCGCGCCCCGGAGCGGCTGCGTCGGCGCATATTCATGGCGGATCGCCATCAGACCGGGCATCTCGGTCTCGGCGATGCGGATCTCCTTGCGGCCGAAGGCGGCCTGCGAGGCGTCGGCGATGGCGTGGTCGGCGGGGGTCTTGGGTTTCAGGACGGCGTTCATGGGGTCGGCTCCGGATCGTGATTGACCCTGCACGGCCGGCCCGGCGGCCGGAGTGACGTCGCCGTGCGACTCACCCGTCAGCCGGCCCGGTGAGGCCGCACAGGTGAGCGCAGTTGCCAGTGGAAACCGTCCCGAGCCTGGCCCTGCGGCGCCGGGTGCTGAACACGACGCGGCCGGGGTTGCAACGCTCCTCGGAACCGCTCCGATTGTAGCGGTGCCGGGCCCGTCCCGCCGACGGCTGCCCGCTGCCGTGGCTGTGCGAGACTGCGCGCCGATGGCCGATCCTCGCCCGTGGTCCGACGCCCCGCGCGCCACGCTGGCCGCGGTGAGCGGCGTGCTGACCGACATCGACGACACGCTGACGCGCGACGGCGCGCTCGAGCCGGCCGCACGCGCTGCGCTGCAGGCGCTGGCCGACGCCGGGCTGCCGGTGATCGCCGTCACCGGCCGGCCGATGGGCTGGAGCGAACCCTTCGCCCGCACCTGGCCGCTGCGTGCGATCGTCGCCGAGAACGGCGCGGTCGGGCTGTTCCGCGAGGGCGCCGACAAACTCGCCATCGAGTACAGCCAGGACGCGGCCACCCGATCGGTGAACGCCGAGCGGCTGCGCCGCGCGGCCGACCGCATCGTCGCCGAGGTGCCGGGCGCGACGCTCGCGCGCGACAGCGCCGGCCGCGTGACCGACATCGCGATCGACCACGCCGAGTTCGCACGCCTCGACGACGCGGCCGTCGCGCAGGTCGTGGCGCGCATGCAGGCGGCCGGCATGACGGCCACCGTCAGCTCGATCCACGTCAATGGCTGGTTCGGCCGCCACGACAAGCTCAGCGGCGCGCGCTGGGCCGTGCGGCGGTTGCTCGGCCGCGAACTCGACGCCGAACGCGATCGCTGGGTCTACGTCGGCGACTCGACCAACGACCAGGCGATGTTCGCCGCCTTCGCGCTGAGCGTCGGCGTCGCGAACCTGCGCCACTTTGCCGACCGCTTGCACACCTGGCCGCACTACCTCACCGACGGCGAACGCGGCGCCGGTTTCGCCGAGGTCGCACGCGCGCTGCTGGCCGCGCGCTGAGCGCGCCCGGCGATCGCTGCTGGGCTTCAGCGCAGGCCGAGGAAGCCGTGCAGCCGGTGCAGCTCGTCGTCGAGCGCGGCCCGGTAGGCGGCGTCGCGCGGCGGCTTGCCCTGCACGTGGCCGAGCTGCGGCATCAGCCGCCCGTCCACCACCGCCAGGTTGGCCCAGCCGATCACGCGGCCGCGCCACAGCAGCGGCAGCGCGTAGTGGCCGCGTTCGCGCCGCGCGGCCGGCGTGTAGGCCTCGAAGCGGTAGGCCCAGCCCCACAGCTGCTCGAAGCGGCGCCGGTCCCAGACGATGGGGTCGAACGGCGCCAGCAGCCGCATTGTGGCGTCGTCGTCGACGGCGGCGACGTGCCGGCGCGAGCGCGGGTCTTCGCCCGCCGGCCAGACCCAGCGCTGGCCGTCGACCTCAACCCCCGGGCAGGCGCGCGTGGGCGCGGGCGACCGCCGCCGCGCGCTGCGCCTTCCACTGCGGCACGCCGCCGCACAGCAGCGACGCCAGACGCCCGAGCGACGGCGCCGGCAGCGGCGCGTACGCCGCCACGACGACATCGATCAGCGTGTCCAGCGCCGCCGCGGGGTCGGCCGCAGCGACCGCCGGCGCGCGCAGCGCGTACAGCCGCGTGCCGCCTTCGCGGCGCGCCGTGCGCAGCCGCCCGCGGTAGTGCAGCGCGTCGAGCAGCTCGGTGCTGGCCCGGCTGTTGCCGCCGAACCAGTTGACGACGCTCCCGTGGTCGAAATGCGAGTCCACCTCGCGCGGGTGCACGACGCCGCGTTCGTGCACGAAGGCCAGCACCGCAGCGGCCTGGCGTTCACGCTCCGCGCTCCACACGCCGGGCGGCGTGCGCGGGTGCATCAGCGCCGCGGTCGCACGCGGCAGGAAGCCGTAGTTGACGAAGAAGTCCTCCTCCAGCGCCAGCCGCGGGTAGGACCGGTCCAGGTCGCCGGCGACGTAGTCGCGCACCCGGTGGCGCAGCGTCAGGTCCTGCGCGCGGGCGGGCGCACGCAGCGGATCGGCCTGCACGAAACCGAGCCGCCGCACCGCGGCGATCAGCGTCGTCGGCGCGAACAGCGTGCGCGCGACCGCGTGGCGGCGCAGGTCGTCGAGGGTGGTCGGCGGGGGCATCGCGGCGCGAGCTTAAGGGGCGGCGGCGCGGCGCGACGGTCGCGCAGCGACAATCGTGGCCCGATCGCTGCCGCCGTTCTCTGCCGCTGTCTCTGCCGCCTGTCTGTGCCGTCATGACGACCCTCGGAACCCCGCTGACCCCACACGCCACGCGCGTCATGCTGCTCGGCGCCGGCGAACTCGGCAAGGAGGTGCTGATCGCCCTGCAGCGGCTGGGCGTCGAGACGATCGCGGTGGACCGCTACCCGAACGCGCCGGGCCACCCCGTCGCGCACCACGCGCGCACCGTGACGATGAGCGACGCCGCCGCGCTGCGCGCGCTGATCGAGGCCGAACGACCGCACCTCGTCGTGCCGGAGATCGAGGCCATCGCGACGCCGGTGCTGCAGGCGCTGGAGGCCGAAGGCATCGTGCGCGTGATCCCGACCGCGCGCGCCGTGCGGCTGACGATGGACCGCGAAGGCATCCGCCGCCTCGCGGCCGAGACGCTCGGCCTGCCGACCAGCCCTTACCGGTTCTGCGACTCGCTGGCCGAGCTGCGCGCGGCGATCGACGGCGGGGTCGGGGGTGAACCCGGCATCGGCTACCCCAACGTCGTCAAGCCCGTGATGAGCAGCTCCGGCAAGGGCCAGAGCACGCTGCACGGGCCGCAGGACGTCGAGCCGGCCTGGCGCCACGCGATGGCCGGCGGGCGCGTCGCGCACGGCCGCGTGATCGTCGAGGGTTTCGTCGCCTTCGACTACGAGATCACGCTGCTGACGGTGCGCGCGGTCGGCGCCGACGGTGCGATCGAGACGCACTTCTGTGCCCCGATCGGGCACCGCCAGGTGCACGGCGACTACGTCGAGAGCTGGCAGCCGCACCCGATGGGCGCGCTCGCGCTGCAGCGGTCGCAGGACGTCGCGCGCCGCATCACCGACGATCTCGGTGGCCAGGGGCTGTTCGGCGTCGAGCTCTTCGTGCGCGGCGACGAGGTCTGGTTCAGCGAGGTCAGCCCGCGCCCGCACGACACCGGCATGGTGACGCTGATCACGCAGTGGCAGAACGAGTTCGAGCTGCACGCGCGCGCGATCCTCGGGCTGCCGGTGTCGACCGCGCTGAAGAGCCCGGGCGCCAGCGCGGTGATCTACGGCGGGGTCGACGCCGACGCGGTGGTCTTCGATGGCGTGGCCGCGGCCCTGCGCGTGCCGCAGACCGAGCTGCGCCTGTTCGGCAAGCCGCAGAGCTACCTCAAGCGCCGCATGGGCGTCGCGCTCGCGTTCGACGCCGAGGTCGACATCGCCCGCGAACGGGCACGCGAATGTGCGGCGCTGGTGCGCCCGCGCGCGGCGGGCTGACGCGCATGGCGGCGCGCGCCGGGGCCGACCCGCTCGCCGGCCTGACCGTGCTCGAGCGCGGCTGGCTGTCGTCCAACAACGTGCTGATCCATGCCGGGCCGGGCGAGGCCGGCGCAGTGCTGGTCGACAGCGGGCACGCGCTGCACGCAGCGCAGACGGTCGCGCTGGTGCGGCAGG
The DNA here is from genome assembly GCA_040007675.1 of Rubrivivax sp. GTDB lineage: Bacteria > Pseudomonadota > Gammaproteobacteria > Burkholderiales > Burkholderiaceae_C > Rubrivivax. The sequence goes on along the minus strand of JBDTUO010000184.1, from coordinate 2,089 downwards.
CGCTGGCGACGGCAGGCGGCACGCCGCTGGCGCGGGTGTTGAACACCCACCTGCACTCCGACCACTGTGGTGGCAACGCGGCGCTGCAACAGAGCTTCGGCGTGCCGGTCGCGGTGCCGCCCGGCGAGGCGGCGGCGGCGCGCGCCTGGAACGAGGCCGCACTCAGCCACCACCTGACGCAGCAGCAATTGCCGCGCTTCAGCGTCGACGCGCTGCTGCCGGACGGCGTGCAGTCGCTGGTCGCCGGCGGCCGTGCCTGGGACGTCATCGCGGCGCCGGGGCACGACCCCCATTCGGTGATGCTGTTCGACCCGGCGGCTGGCGTGTTGCTGTCGGCCGACGCGCTGTGGGAGCACGGCTTCGGCGTCGTGTTCCCGGAGCTCGCCGGCGAACCCGCGTTCGATGATGTCGAGGCGGTGCTGGACACCATCGCGCGGCTGCCGGTTCGCATCGTCGTGCCGGGGCACGGTGCGCCGTTCGACCGCGTCGGGCCGGCGCTTTCAGAGGCGCGTTCGCGCCTGGCCGCGTTCCGCGCCGATCCGCGCCGGCATGCCCGCCACGCGCTGCGCGTGCTGGTCAAGTACCACGTGATGGAGCAGGGCCCTCAGCCACTGGAGGCGCTGCTGCGCTGGGCCGGCACGACGCCGCTGCTGGCGCTCGTCTGGCAACGGTTCGCGCCGCCGGGCGCGCACAGCCTGCACGAATGGGTCACCCAACAGGTGGCCGAGCTCGTCGACGCCGGGGTGCTGGGGCGCGACGGCGACACCCTGGTCGACGCCTGAGTCAATCGGGCTCGTCGGCGGCGCGCGACGCCAGCGTCGTCGATCAGGCCGGCGCCGCGGCGGCGACGCTCATTCGCGCCAGTGTTCGGCGATCCACGGCACCGGCCGCACGAACGAGGTCAGGTGGCGCCAGCGGCGGTCGGAGACGCGAGCGCTCGCGGGGCCGAAGGTCGCCCGCACGTGTTCCCAGACACTGCGCGGCGGCGCGCGGCGATTCCAGGCGCCGACCACGGCCCGGTCCGGGTTCGGCCCGCCGGGCGAGGTCACGATCCTGGCCCCGGCCGGCAGCCGCGCATCCGTCCACAGCCGCAGCGGGAACATCGGCAGACAGTGCAGCCGGAAGTGGCGCGTCCAGCCCTCCGGCCAGAGCTGCACGCCGCCGGTCACCGACGCGGTGATGAAGTGCTGCTCGTAGTGGTAGGTGTCGGCCACGCCCTGCGGATCGGCGCGGAAGCGCTCCAGGATGTGCGCATTGCCGCCGACCGGGAACCGGAACACGGAGGTCTGGCCCAGGCGCTGCAAGGGCTTGGCCCAGTTGCGCGCGAGGTAGACCTTGTGCGGGTCCCCATGGCTGAAGTAGCCGTCGATGTTGTCGACGATCACCGAGTCGAGGTCGATGAACAGCGCCGGGCGACCGGTGTCGAGACCGGGCACTTCGGCGCCCCAGAGCACCACCTTGCGCCACTTGCCGCGGGTGCGCTGCGGGTGTTCGACGCCGAGCGGCGGCAGCGGGTGCACCTCGACCTCGGGCCGCAGCCCGCGGTCGTCGTCGGTCAGGCAGACCAGGCGCAGCGGCCCGCTGACGTGGCGGCGCGCCATGCCCCACAGCCGGTTCACGTACTCGGGGCCGTAGAGCGTGCCCCACTTGACGCAGACGAGCTGCTTGGGGGCCGGAGCGGCGGGATCGGTGGCAGGCATCTGGGCCGCATTCTGGCCGATGAGCGGCCCGCGACCGCGCGCGTCGGCGCGGTCCGGCCCGCCGCTCGTAGCGCGCCGCTCGTGCGCGTCAGCCCAGCTCGACGTCCGCCGGAATCGTCAGGCGCAGGTTCAGCGCCGGCACCTCCAGCGTCATCGTCGCGGCCAGCGGCTGGGTGCCGTCGATGGCCCCCGACTCGATCGCCCGCGCGACGGCCTGTTCGATCTCGCGCTGCGACGTCACGCCGACGACCTTGAGAAACTTGCGCACGCTCAGGTTGAAGGTTTCCGGATTCATGGTGGGGGCTCCAGGCGGCGCGCCGCGGCACGCGAGAGGGGGGTCGGGAAGTCAGCACGATAGCGCGTGGCGTCGAACGGCGGACGGCGGCGGC
>JBDTUO010000183.1:0-6269 GCA_040007675.1 Rubrivivax sp. | reverse complement strand
GGAAGCACCAGCCGTTGCAGTGGAACATCGGCAGCGTCCACAGGTAGCGCGGGAAGTGCGGCATCGTCCAGGTGGTCGCGTTGCACACCGCATTCAGGTAGGCGCCGCGGTGGTGCGTCACGACGCCCTTCGGGTCGCCGGTGGTGCCGCTGGTGTAGCTGACCGCGATCGCGTCGTGCTCGTCAGCCGGACCGTCGAGCCGCGCCAGCGGGGCGTGGGCCGCCAGCAGCGCTTCGTATTCCCAGGCGCCGACCCGGTCGCCCGCGCCGCGGTACTCGGTGTCGCAGACATCGATGACGACCGGCGTGCGGCCGTGCTCGCTGTGCAGCAGACGCAGCGCTTCGGCCATCACCGGGGAGAACTCGCGGTCCGTGATCAGCACGCCGGTTTCGCAGTGGTTCATCTGCCACGCGAGCAAGGCCGGGTCCAGTCGCGTGTTCAGCGTATTGAGCACGGCGTTGAGCGCCGGCACCGCATAGTGCGCCTCGACCATCTCCGGAGTGTTCGGCAGCATCGCGCTGACCGTGCTGCCGCGCCCTACGCCGAACCCACGCAGCGCGGCGGCCAGCCGCGCCGACCGCTCGTGGGTCTGGCCCCAGAGGTAGCGCCGCGCGCCGTGCACGACGGACGGCAGGTCGGCGTACACCTCGCCGCTGCGCTCGACGAAGCTGACCGGGCTGAGCGGCACGAAATTGGCCGCACACGGCGCGAGATCCTGCTCGTAGATGTTCATGGGCGCACCCCCTCGGGACGACCGAGACGGTCATCGTACCGCGCGGTCCGGGCGGGTGTCGCGCCGGCGACAGGGGTGCAACCTCGGATTGCGGGAGGGCGACGCTCCGTCCTATAAACCGCCACCGCGCTCCCGGCGCCGATACCAGCCCGATGACGACGACCCCTGCCGCGTCTGCCACCCCCTTGCTCAGCGTGCGCGACGTCAGCGTGCGGTTCGGCGGCATCGTGGCGCTCGACGCAGTCAGCTTCGACGTCGCGCCCGGCCGCATCTGTGGGCTGATCGGGCCGAACGGCGCCGGCAAGACGACGCTGTTCAACTGCCTCAGCCGCCTGTACCCCTACCAGACCGGCGACATCCTGTTCGAGGGTCGCTCGATCACCGCGCTGCCGACGCACCGGATCGCCGGCCTCGGCATGGGCCGCACGTTCCAGAACCTGGCGATGTTCCGCACCATGTCGGTCCGTGAGAACGTGATGGTCGGCGCTCACGCACGCTCGTCGTCGGGTTTCCTGTCGAGCGCGCTGCGCCTGCCGCGGGTCGGGGCCGAAGAACGCCGCCTGCGTGACCGTGCCGGCGAGATCATGGATTACCTGGAACTGTCCAGCGTCGCCACGCGCCCGGTCGGCGCCCTCCCGTTCGCGACGCAGAAACGGGTCGAACTCGCGCGCGCGCTGGCGGCCGACCCGAAGCTGCTGCTGCTCGACGAACCGGCCGCCGGACTGAACCATGAAGAGCTCGGTGAACTCGAACACCTGATCCGCGACGTGCGCGACCGCCTGCACATCACCGTGCTGCTGGTCGAGCACCACATGAGCCTGGTGATGGACATCTCGGACCACATCGTCGCGCTGAACTTCGGGCGCAAGATCGCCGAAGGAACGCCGGCCGAGATCCAGAGTCACCCGGAGGTGATCGAGGCGTACCTGGGGGTACCGGTGGATGCCTGATCTGCTCGAGGTCAAGGACCTGCATGCCTCCTACGGCCCGACCCGGGCGCTGCACGGGGTCGATTTCGTGCTGGCGCAGGGCCGCATCACCGCGATCCTCGGCGCCAACGGGGCCGGCAAGACGACCACGCTGCGCGCGATCTGCCAGACGGTGAGCAGCGCCGGCAGCATCGTCTTCGACGGCCAGCAGCTCGTCGGCAAAGCGACTGAAAACGTGGTCCGCATGGGGGTGGCGCACGTGCCCGACGGGCGCGGCACCTTCGGCGCGCTGTCGGTGGAGGAGAACCTGCGCCTGGGTGGCTATGTGCGGCGTGACAAGTCCGGCGTCGCCGCCGACCTGGCCCGCATGTACGAGCGGTTTCCGCGCCTGGGTGAGCGCCGGCGCCAGCAGGCCGGCACCCTGTCCGGCGGCGAGCAGCAGATGCTGGCGATCAGCCGGGCGCTGATGCTGCGGCCGAAGCTGCTGCTGCTGGACGAGCCTTCGTTCGGGCTGGCACCGCTCATCGTGGCCGAGATCTTCCGCATCCTGCGGCGCATCAATCAGGACGACGGCGTCAGCATCCTGCTCGTCGAGCAGAACGCCAAGCTGGCGCTCGACCTGGCGGACCGTGCCTACCTGCTGGAGACCGGGCGCGTGGCGCTGTCGGGCAGCAGCCAGGACATCCAGCGCGACGAAAGCGTGCGCCGCGCCTACCTCGGCTACTGAGCATCGGACCCGCGATGGAAGCCTTCCTGCACCAGATCTTCTCCGGCCTCGCCAACGGCTGCATCTATGCGTCGGTGGCACTCGCGCTGGTGATGATCTACCAGTCGACCCACCACATCAATTTCGCCCAGGGCGAGATGGCCACCTTCAGCACCTTCATCGCGTGGGCGCTGATCCATTCCGGCTGGCCGTACTGGGGTGCCTTCTTCGCCACCGTGGCGGTTTCCTTCGTCGGCGGGCTGTTGATTCAGCGCGTCATCCTGCGCCCGGTCGAGAAGGCGCCGGTGCTGACCAACGTGATCGTCTTCATCGGCCTGCTGGTGATCTTCAATTCGCTCGCCGGCTGGATTTTCGATCACACGATCAAGTCCTTCCCGAGTCCCTTCCCGCAGGACTTGGCGCTCGCGACGCCCTACTTCTCGGCGCACGACCTGGGTTCGGTCGCGGTCATGGTGTGCGTGCTGCTGGCGTTGTTCGCGTTCTTCCGCTTCACCCCGATCGGGTTGGCGATGCGCGCCGCGGCGCAGAACCCCGACTCGGCGCGCCTGGTCGGCATCCGGGTGTCGTGGATGCTCGGCGTGGGCTGGGGCCTGGCGGCGGCGATCGGTGCGGTGGCCGGCATGATGGTGGCGCCGATCGTCTACCTCGACCCGAACATGATGGGCGGCATCCTGCTCTACGGCTTTGCGGCGGCGCTGCTCGGTGGCATCGACAACCCGATGGGGGCGGTGCTCGGCGGCTTCATCGTCGGCGTGCTCGAGAACCTGCTCGGCGCCTACGTGATCGGCACCGAACTCAAGCTGACGGTGGCGCTGGTGCTGATCGTCGGCACGCTGACGCTGAGGCCGAACGGGCTGTTCGGCAAGACGGTGGTGGCGCGCGTATGAGCACTCCGGTGAAGGCCCCGCCGACGATGGCCGCGATGAAGGCCGCGCTCACCGCCGGGCTGCCGGGCACGCCGGCACCCCGCCTCGACCGCCGCTGGCTGTGGGCCGGCGCGCTGCTGCTGGTGGTATTGCTGGTGCTGCCGTTCATGGTCAAGAATTACCGCGTGTTCCAGTTCAATCTGGTCATCATCTATGCCATCGCGGTGCTGGGCCTGAACATCCTGACCGGCTACAACGGTCAGATCTCGCTCGGCCACGGCGCGTTCTATGCCATCGGCGCGTACACCGCCGCGATCCTGATGGACCGGCTCGGCTGGCCCTACTGGGCCACGCTGCCGATGGCAGGCGTGGTCTGCTTCGTGGTCGGTTTCCTGATGGGATTTCCTGCCCTGCGACTGGAGGGCCACTTCCTCGCGCTGGCCACGCTGGCCCTGGCCAACGCCGTGCCGCAACTGCTGAAGTACAAGGGCATCGAGGACTGGACCGGTAGCGTGCAAGGCATCGTGCTGTCCAAGCCCGAGCCGCCGTTCAGCTTTCAGTTCCTCGGCCAGCCGCTGAGCGCCGACCGCTGGCTGTACTACTTCTCGCTCGCGGTGGCGATACTGATGTTCGTGCTCGCATGGAACCTGCTGCGCGGGCGCGTCGGGCGCGCGCTGGTCGCGATCCGCGACCACCCCATCGCGGCCACCGCGATGGGCATCAACCTGCCGCTGTTCAAGTCGCTCACGTTCGGGGTCTCGGCCGCGACCACCGGCGTCGCGGGTGCGCTCGGCGGCATCGTGGTCGCCTTCGTGGCACCGGACAGCTTTCCGGTCTTCCTGTCGATCGCGATCCTGGTCGGCGTCGTGGTCGGTGGGCTGGCCTCGATCCCGGGCGCGATCTTCGGCGCGCTGTTCATCCAGTTCGTGCCGAACATGGCCGACGTCGTTTCCAAATCCGCGCCGTGGGCCATCTACGGCGCGTTCCTGATCGGCTTCATGTACCTGCTCCCGTCCGGCGTGATGGGTGGGGTGCACAAGCTGATGGCGTGGCGCCGGGCAGGCGCAAAGGCCACGCCGCCCGCCCTGCCGCCCGCCGCGCGCTGAGCCACCGCCTGCCGCCGTTCACACACACCCACCCAAAGGAGACGATGACCATGCAGACCCCATCCCTGATGAAGCTGACGCTGATCAGCGCGGTGCTCGCGTTCGCCGCCAGCAGCGCAACGGCGCAGAAGAAGTACGACACCGGTGCCGACGACAAGGAGATCAAGGTCGGCCACCTGAACCCGTATTCCGGCCCCGCGTCGGCCTACGGCACGATCGGCAAGGCGATCGCGGCCTACTTCCAGAAGGTCAACGACGACGGCGGCGTCAACGGGCGCAAGATCAACTTCATCTCGCTCGACGACGGCTACAACCCGGCGAAGTCGGTTGAACAGGCCCGCAAGCTGGTCGAGCAGGACGAGGTGCTGCTGGTGTTCCAGCCGCTGGGCACGCCGTCGAACTCGGCAATCCATAAGTACATGAACCAGAAGAAGGTGCCGCAGCTCTTCGTCGCCACCGGCGCCACCAAGTGGGGCGACCCGAAGGACTTCCCGTGGACCATGGGCTGGCAGCCGAACTACCAGTCGGAGGCCAAGATCTACGCCGCCAGCATCCTGGAGAACCAGCCGAACGCGAAGATCGCCGTGCTGTACCAGAACGATGACTACGGCAAGGACTACCTGAAAGGCTTCGAGGACGGACTGGGTGCGAAGGCGGCGACGATGATCGTCTCCAAGCAGTCCTATGAGGTCACCGATCCGACGGTGGACAGCCAGATGGTGACGCTCAAATCCTCCGGCGCCGACGTCTTCTTCAACATCACGACGCCCAAGTTTGCCGCCCAGGCGATCAAGAAGGCAGCCGAACTCGGCTGGAAGCCGGTGCACTACCTGAACAGCGTGTCGAACGCCGTCGGTTCGGTGCTGAAGCCGGCCGGAATGGAGAATTCGGTCGGCATCATCTCGGCGGCGTACATCAAGGACCCGACCGACCCGCAGTTCCAGAAGGGCAAGGAGTACGACGACTGGCTCGCGTGGATGAAGAAGTACCAGCCGACCGGCGACCTGAGCAGCAACTTCAACGTCTACGGCTACACGGTGGCGCAGACCCTGGTGCAGGTGCTCAAGCAGTGTGGCGATGACCTGACGCGCGCCAACGTGATGAAGCAGGCCGCGAGCCTGGACCTGACGCTGCCGATGCTGCTGCCCGGCGTGACCATCAAGACCGCCGCCGACGACTTCTACCCGATCGAGAAAGAGCAGCTGATGAAGTTCAACGGCACGAGTTGGGAGCTGTACGGGAAAATCTACGGGCGCTGAGCCCCCGATGCGCGGCGCGGCTCCGTCCGTGCCGACACTATCCGCCGGGACCGCGCGCCGCACCTTCAGCGCTGCGCGCGGTCCTGTCTGTTCTGCGCCTCGATGCGGTCGCGTGCCGCCTGCCAGTCGGCATCGCTCCAGTCCCGCAACTCGTAGAAGTTGCCGCCGGTGGCGAGCGCGTTGCCGCCGTCCATCGCGATCGCTTGCCCGGTCAGCCAATCGCACTGGCCCGGCGCCATCAGGAAGGTAGCCAGATTCTGCAGCTCGCGCAGCTCGCCGGGCCGCGCCATCGGGTTGCGCTTGCGGCTCTGCGCGCCCGGTTCCTCGCCGGGATTGAGTCGCTTGCTCATGCCCTCGGTCGGGATCTCGCCCGGCGCCACCGCGTTCAGCCGGATCCCGTACTTAGCCCACTCGACGGCGAGCGACTTCGTCATCACCTCGATGCCGGCCTTGCTCATCGCCGACGGCACCACGTAGGGTGACCCGTTGTCGACCCAGGTCACGATGACGCTCATCACGCTGCGCATCGGTTGACCGTGCTGCCAGCCGCCCGCCTTGGCGACGTCGATCCAGCGCTTGCCGACCGCATGCGTGACGTAGAAGCTGCCGTGGAACACGATGTTGGCGATGGCGTCGAAGGCGCGCGGCG
>JBDTUO010000182.1:0-6271 GCA_040007675.1 Rubrivivax sp. | reverse complement strand
CGACGCCGCCTTCAGGGCGGGCTGCTGGCCGCTGCGGTGTGGTGGGTGCTGACGGTCTCGAACCGCCGACCTACGCCTTGTAAGGGCGCCGCTCTACCAACTGAGCTAAGCACCCGCAAACGGAACGTGCGACAGCCGCACGCCACCGACTCTCAGTTCAGGTGATCCTTCAGCGCCTTGCCCGGCCGGAACTTCGGCACCTTGGCCGACTTGATCTTGATCGCCGCGCCGGTGCGCGGATTGCGGCCGCTGCGGGCGGCGCGCTTGGTCACGGCAAAGGTGCCGAAGCCGACGATCGACACGCTGCCGTTCTTCTTCAGCGTCGTCTTGACACCGCCGATCAGCGCCTCGAGCGCGCGCGTCGCCGCCGCCTTCGAGATGTCGGCCTGCTTGGCGATGTGTTCGATCAGTTCGGTCTTGTTCACGTCGGGTGCCCTCTCTTCAGTTCAGTCGGCTCGTGGGGTGGGTCGGTCGGTCGTGCAACTCGGCAGATGGTGCGGTGCGGCAGCGCCTCGTGCCCGGTTGTCGTCGCCTCCCTCACGGAACACGATCCTTGCGAGGCCCTCGGGGCGCCGAGGGGAGCACGGATTCTAAGCACTCCGGACGGCCGCAGCGCCTTGTTGCACGCCACACAAACACGGTTGACAAGCCGGGGTGCGACATTTAGCCCGTTCGTCCTCTCGTTGGCTCGCGGACCACGAGACCCACGCCGACGGCCGTCAACAGCAGGCCGACGCCGACGCCGCCCGTCAGCGCCTCGCCGAACAGCAGCCATGCGAGCACCGCGGTGCACGGCGGCACCAGGTACATCAAGCTCGCGACCCGCGTCGCCGCGCCGCGCTGGATCAGCAGGTACAGCAGCGAACTGCCGCCCAGCGTCAGCACGAGCACGGACCAGACCATCGCACCGATCAATGCCGGGTGCCAGCGCATCGGCTCGGTTTCCAGCAGCAGCGCCAGCGGCAGCGTCACGACCAGTGCCGCGAGCAGCTGCACCAGGTTGGCCGTGCGTACGTCGCACGGTTTGACGAAGCGCTTCTGGTACAGCGTGCCTACCGTGATGCTGAGCAGCGCGCCGAGCGCCAACGCCAGGTTGACGCCGGTGATCTCACCGATGCCGAGCTTGTCCCAGACCACCATCAGCAGACCCGTCAGCCCGAGCACCAGACCGAGCCACTGACGCGTCGTCACGCGCCGCTCGGCACCAGTCCACGACACCCACAACGCCGTCAACACCGGCTGCAGGCCGACGATCAGCGCTGCCGCACCCGCGCCGAGCCCGCCCTTCACCGCCGCCCAGACACCGCCCAGGTAGCCGGCCTGGAGCAGCACGCCGGTGACGACGAGGTGAGCGGCCTGCCGCCGGTCGCGCGGCCAGGCGGCGCCGCTGAACCCGACCCAGGCTGCGAACGCGAACACCGACAGCGCGAAGCGCCAGCTGAGAAAGGTCAGCGGTGGCCCGTGCGGCATGCCGAAGCGCGCGACGACGAAGCCGGTGCTCCAGATGCCGACGAAGATCCACGGCATCGCGCGGATCAGCGCCGCGCGCCGCGCGCCGTCCGGGGCTGCGAGCGCCATCGTCAGCGCGCCTTCGCGCGAATCTCCGGCAGCGCCTTGCGCAGGTAGTACGCCATCGACCACACGGTCAGCACCGCCGCCAGCCAGATCAGCACCGTGCCCCAGACCCGGGTGTCGATGCGGCCGAACAGCGACCCGTCGTACAGCAGGAACGGAATCGCGACCATCTGCACCGTGGTCTTGAGCTTGCCGAGCACGTGTACCGCGACGCTGCGCGACGCCCCGATCTGCGCCATCCATTCGCGCAGCGCGGAGATCGCGATCTCGCGGCCGATGATGATCAGCGCGACGAACACGTCGGCTCGGGCCAGGTGCACCAGCACCAGCAGCGACGCGCAGACGAGGAACTTGTCGGCCACCGGATCGAGGAAGGCGCCGAACGAGCTCGTCTGGTTCAGCTTGCGCGCGAGGTAGCCGTCGGCCCAGTCGGTGAGCGCGAAGACGACGAACATCACGGTCGCCACCAGGTTGCGCGTCGGCGCATCCAGCGGCAGGTAGAACACGCCGACGATCAGCGGAATCGCAATGATGCGCGCCCAGGTCAGCAACGTCGGCAGCGTCAGGAACATGGTGGCCGATCGTAACTGCGCGCTTGGCCGCGGTCCTCGCGTCGCCGGTTCTCAGTCGACGTCGAGCGTGCGCGGCTTGAAGCGCCGGTCGTCGGCGAACAGGAACACCTCGGCGAACCTCCACGGCTTCGGAAGCTGCCCGACCGGCCCGAACGGCGCCGCGCGGCGCACCGCCGCGATCGCCAGCTGTGTCGTGTCGCGCGCCTGGCTCGGATGGCGCAGCACGCGGATGTGCTTGATGGCGCCGTCGCGCTCGAGCTCGATCTCGAGCACCGGAATCGCCAGCAGCGGCTCGGTTACCGGCCCGTCATAGACCGCATGCGGGTTGGCCGCCACCAGCCGCTGGGCGGCCTGCAGCCGGAATGCTGGCCAGTCGCGCGCGGCCACCGGGGCGGGCAGCGTGGCCACCGGCGCGGCGTGCATCGCGGCCGCCGCTGCGATCGCGCGCTGGTGGCCCTCAGCCGTAGCGGCCGGATCCCGGGACGGTGGCACGAACGGGCGCGCTGCCGGTGAAGCGGAGGGCAACGGCAAAACCGGTCCCGGCAGCGATGACGGGGATGGCGACGGCGAGGCGCTCGACGACGGCGACGACGCCGTCGGAGACGACGTCGGGTTGCCGCACGCCGCGAGCGCCAGCACGGCGCTGAACGTCGCCAGACGCCAGGACAGGCGAGGCGGTGCGCGGCGGCCGTCAACGCCCCGCGCGGATGACTCAATGCAGGACACGGTAGATCTCCTCGGCCAGTTCACGCGATACGCCATCGACGGTGGCCAGATCGTCGACGCTCGCGCCCGCCACGCCGCGCACGCCGCCGAAACGCTGCAGCAGCCGGGCGCGTTTGCGCGGGCCGACGCCCGCAATGTCCTCCAGCGCGCTGGCGCCGGTGCGAACCCGCGCCCGGCGCGCCCGCATGCCGGTGATGGCGAAGCGGTGCGCCTCGTCGCGGATCTGCGCCACGAGCATCAGCGCCGCCGAGTCATGCCCGAGGTAGACCTTGGGCCGACCGTCGGCGAACACCAGCTCTTCGAGACCGACCTTGCGACCTTCGCCCTTCTCGACGCCGACGATCAGCGACAGGTCGAGCCCGAGTTCCTCGAACACCGCACGCGCCATCGACACCTGGCCACGCCCGCCGTCGACCAGCACGAGGTCTGGCAGGCGCGGCCGGGGGCGCGCCGCGGGCGGGGCTTCGCCGGTTCGACCTGCAGCAGCAAGGTCCGGCGCGGTGGCAACGTCCGGCCCCGCCGCCGCCTCGGCCAGCTTCGTGTAGCGACGCAGCAGCACCTGGCGCATCGCCGCGTAGTCGTCGCCCGGGGTGATGCCGTCGATGTTGTAGCGCCGATAGTCGGCGCTGCGCATCTGGTGCTGCTGGTAGACCACGCAGGAGGCCTGCGTGGCCTCGCCGGCGGTGTGGCTGATGTCGAAACATTCGATGCGCAGCGCGTCGAGGTCGGCCACGTCGAGGTCGAGCGCCTCGGCCAGTGCGCGCGTGCGCTCGCGCTGCGAGCCTTCCTCGGCGAGCAGCCGCGCCAGCGCCAGCTCCGCACCGTGCTGCGCCATCTCCAGCCAGATGCGGCGCTGCTCGCGCGGCTGGTGCACGGTGCGCAGCCGCACCCCGGAGGTGGCCGCCAGCGCACCGACCAGCGCCGGGTCGATCACGCAACTCGTCACCAGCAGCGGCGGCGGTGGCTGGTCGACGTAGTGCTGCGCGACGAAGGCCTCCAGCACCTGCTGCTCGGGCGTGGCGGCCTGCGCGCGCTCGTCGGCCTCGGCGGCGGTGAACGCGGTCGCCTCGTCGACGTGGCTCGGAAAGTAGGCGCGGTCACCGAGGTGACGGCTGCCACGCACCATCGCGAGGTTCACGCAGGCCCGCCCACCCGCCACCTTCACCGCCAGCACGTCGACATCCTTGTCCGCGGCCGACAGGCTGCTCGCGTCGACCGACTGCTGGTGCAGCACGCGCGACAGCGAACCGATGCGGTCGCGCAGCTCCGCCGCCTGCTCGAACTCCAGCGCCTCGGCATGACCCATCATCTTCGCCTGCAGGTCACCGACGACGGCCTCGACTTCGCCGAGCAGGAAACGCTCGGCATCGCCGACGTCGCGCGCATAGTCGGCCGGCGCGATCAGGCCGACGCACGGCCCGCTGCAGCGGCGGATCTGGTACAGCAGGCACGGTCGGGTACGGTGGTTGAAGACGGTGTCCTCGCAGGTGCGCAGCCGGAACACCTTCTGCACCAGCTGGATCGTCTGCTTGACGGCCCACGCATTCGGGTACGGACCGAAATAGCGGTGGCGCCGGTCGACTGCGCCGCGGTAGTACGCGACACGCGGGTAGACCGCCGTCGCGTCCGCCGGCGCGCGGGGCGCCGCCGGCCGTCGACCGGGGGCGCCGCTGGCAGCGGGTACACCGGTGATCTTCAGGTAGGGGTAGCTCTTGTCGTCCCGGAACAGGATGTTGAAGCGCGGATTCAACGCCTTGATCAGGTTGTTCTCGAGCAGCAGCGCCTCCGCCTCACTGCGCACCGCGGTCGTCTCCAGGCGCGTGATGCGCTCGACCATGCTGCCGATGCGGGTGCCGCCGTGGTCCTTGTGGAAGTAGCTGGACACGCGCTTCTTCAGGTTGCGCGCCTTGCCGACGTAGAGCACCTGGCCGGCGGCATCGAAGTAGCGGTAGACGCCCGGCAATGACGGCAGCGCCGCCACTTCGGCGAGCAGGCGCTCGCGCTCCGGCCGCGCATGCGCGTCGGCAGCAGCGTCCGCCGCGTTCGGCACGGCTGCCGGGTCCGGGCCCGCGGGCGGCGTCGGCCCGGGGTCGGCCGGGGGTTCGTGGTCGGTCGGGTGCATCGTCGTCGGCCGATCATTGTGAACGGTGGCGCGCGTCGCGCAGGGTTCGGCACGCGTGACCGCCGCTGCCGATAATCCGGCGGTGCGCTGGGACCTGTATTGCCGCGTCATCGACAACCACGGCGACATCGGCGTCTGCTGGCGCCTCGCCGCCGACCTCGCGGCGCGCGGCGAGCGGGTTCGCCTGCGGGTGGACGATCCGTCGGCGCTGGCGTGGATGGCGCCGGACGGTGCCCGCGGCGTCGAGTTGCGCCGCTGGGACGATCCGCCCGAGGACCCGGGCGAGGTGGTGGTCGAGCTGTTCGGCTGCGACCCGCCGGCCGGCTGCGTCGAGCGCATGGCCGCAACCGCGCGGCCGCCGGTATGGATCAACCTCGAATACCTCAGCGCCGAACAGTGGGTCGAACGCTCGCACGGCCTGCGCTCGCCGGTCGCCGCCGGGCCGGGTCGCGGCCTGCAGAAGTGGTTCTTCTTTCCGGGCTTCACGGCGCACACCGGCGGGCTGATCCGCGAGACGGATGCGATCGACGACGATTTCGCCGGCGTCGAGAGGGATGAGCTGCCCCCCGGCCCGGAGGCCGCCGCCAGCGTGTTCTGCTACCCGAACCCGGCGTTGCCCGCGCTCGCGCGGGACTGGCCGGGCCTGCTGCGGCTGTGCCCCGGCGCGGCGCAACAGGCGCTGCCTGCCGGGATGCCTGGCACCGAGCGCCTGCCGTGGCTCACGCAGCCGGGCTACGACGCGCTGCTGAGGGGTTCGGCGCTGAACCTCGTGCGCGGCGAGGACTCGCTGGTGCGCGCGATCTGGGCCGGCCGCCCCTTCGTCTGGCAGGCCTATCCGCAGCACGACGGCGTGCACCGCGCCAAGCTCGACGCGCTGCTCGACCGCCTCATCGCCCACGCGCCGCCCGGCGATACCGACTTCGCGCCGCGGCTGCGTCGGCTCTGGCACGCGTGGAACGGTTTTGCCACGTGGCCGGATCCCACGGCCGGACCGGTCTGGCCCGATTGGAGTGTCTGGCGCGCCACCTGCCGCCGCTGGCGCGCCGCCCTTGGGGCGGCGCCCGATCTGGTGCGACGACTCCAGGTTTTCGTGAACGAACGACGCTAGAATCAAAGGCTTTGCGCAGCGGGCCCTTCATCTGTGCCCTCCGACGCACCGTCGCTCCGCGCCGTCACCCCCTCCCTCACCGGGACCCCGCCATGAAAATCGCCCAGGAAATCCGCGCCGGCAACGTCATCATGCAGGGCAAGGACCCGATGGTCGTGCTGAAGACCG
>JBDTUO010000181.1:0-6282 GCA_040007675.1 Rubrivivax sp. | reverse complement strand
CCACCAGCGCCAGCTCGGCCCGGTACAGCTCCCAGTTGCTCGTGAAGAAGCCGCCGTCCTTGTTGCTGTCGCTGTAGCCGAGCATCACGTCCTGCTCGCCGCCGCTGCGACGCACCATCTCGGGCACCCCGGGCAGCGCGTAGAACGCGCGCATGATCGGCGCCGCGCGACGCAGGTCGCTGATCGTCTCGAACAGCGGCACGACGATCAGGTCGGACTGCGCGTCGTCGGCGAGCGTGCCGCGCACCAGCCCGGCCTCCTTCAGCAGCAGCAGCAGCTCGAGCAGGTCGCTGACCTCCTCGGTGTGGCTGATGATCGCGTGGCGCAGCGCCTCGCGGCCGAAGCGCGCGAGCGCCTGGCGCGCGGTCTCCAGAATTTCCAGCTCGTCGCACGCGAAGGAGGTATACGTCGCGCCGACGACGCGCAGCGGGCGGGCGTCGTTCAGCAGCGCCAGCAGGCACTCGCAGCGCGCGGCCTCTTCCAGCGCGCTGTAGTCGGGTTCCAGCCGCGCCACCCGCAGCAGCTCGGCGATGACGAGCTCGTGCTTGTCCGAACTCTGGCGCAAGTCCAGGGTCGCCAGGTGGAATCCGAACACCTGCACCGCGCGCTGCAACGGCGCCAGCCGCGGGCCGATCAGCGCCTGCGCGTGGTGCGAGGCCAGCGAGTCGGCGATCACCCGCAGGTCGGCGCCGAAATCGGCCGCCGACGGGTACGGGTCCTGCGGCGCGACCGCATGGCGCAGCGCCTCGGTGCCGGTAAGGGCGTGCAAGGTGGCTGCCAGCCGCGCGTAGATGCCGGTCAGCGCGCGCCGGTAGGGCTCGTCGAGCCGGTGTTCATTGCGGTCAGGCGAGCGCTCGGCCAGCGCCTGCATCGCCGGCGTCACCGGCGCCAGCAGCTGCGACATCGACAGTTCGGCCCCGAGCTCGTGCACCTCGGTCAGGTAGTGGCGCAAGGCGACCTCGGACTGGCGCGCGAGGGCGAGCCGGAGCGTGGCTGCGGTGACGAAGGGGTTGCCGTCGCGGTCGCCGCCGATCCAGTGGCCCATTCGAAGGAAGGGTGCGACCGCGTGCCCCGGCAACGCCAGCTCGATCTCGCGGTACAGGCGCGGGATCTCGCGCAGGAAGGTGCTCGGATAGAAGCTGAGTGCGTTCTCGATCTCGTCGGCAACGCTCAGCCGCGTGGTGCGCAGCATGCGCGTCTGCCACAGCTGCGTCACGCGCGCACGCAGCAGGGATTCGTTGTCCTCGCGTTCACGCTCGCTGTCGAGCGCGTCGCGCACGCCGATGAGGGCTGCGATCGCACGCTCGGCGTCGAGGATGCTCTTGCGCTGGACCTCGGTCGGGTGCGCGGTCAGCACCGGCGAGACGTAGGCGCGGTCCAGCATCTGCACGACGTCGGACGCGCGGTGGCCAGCCGCCTGCAGCCGCTGGAAGCTCAGCGCGAGCGAGCCCTCCTGCACGTGGCCGGCGCGGTCGTGCACCTGGCGGCGGCGCACGTGGTGGCGGTCCTCCGCGATGTTGGCCAGGTGCGAGAAGTAGCTGAAGGCCCGGATCACGCTGACGGTCTGGTCTACCGAGAGGTTCTTCAGCAAGCGGTCGAGCACCCGTCCCGCGCTCGCATCGGCCTTCAGCCGGTATCCGACCGACAACTGCCGCACGCGTTCGATCAGCTCGAAGGTGTCCTTGCCCTCCTGCTCGCGGATGACGTCGCCGAGGATGCGACCGAGTAACCGGATATCTTCCACCAGCGGGCGGTTCTTCGCCGCAGCGTCACGCTGCGCCTCTGCCACCGTGGTCTGGAGTGGTGGTCGACGGGAGGTGCGGGCACCGGTGGATTTCGGCATCGATGGGCTCCGTGGACGTAACCAGGTTACCAATTCTGCACGCGGCCGGCGCCACGCATGCCGGCGTCTTGGCGGCGGCGCACGCAGCGGCAGCCGCGATAATCGGCGCATGCACCTGCACGCACCTTCGAGGACCCCGGCGACGGCGCTGACGATCGCCACCCGCCAGAGCCGCCTGGCGCTGTGGCAGGCCGAACACGTGCGGGCCCTGCTGGTCGGGCAGGGCGGCCACCGCGTCGAGTTGCTCGGCATGACGACGCGCGGCGACCAGATCCTGGACCGCACGCTGTCGAAAGTGGGCGGCAAGGGCCTGTTCGTGAAGGAGCTCGAGACGGCGCTCGAGGATGGGCGCGCGCGGCTGGCGGTGCATTCGCTGAAGGACGTGCCGATGACGCTGCCGGACGGCCTGGTGTTGGGTGCCGTGCTGGCGCGCGAGGATCCGCGCGACGCCTTCGTCTCGCCGCAGCACGCGTCGCTGGACAGCCTGCCGCGCAACGCCGTGGTCGGCACCTCCAGCCTGCGGCGGATGACACAGCTGCTCGCGTTGCGGCCCGACCTGCGCATCGAGCCGCTGCGCGGCAACCTCGACACCCGGCTGCGCAAGCTCGACGACGGTGAGTACGATGCCATCGTGCTGGCGACGGCGGGCCTCGTGCGGCTCGGGCTGGCCGACCGCATCCGCGAACGCTTCGAGCCGTCGCGCCTCTTGCCGGCGGCGGGGCAGGGCGCGCTCGGGATCGAGGTGCGCGCCGACGACACGGACTTGCGCGAGCTGCTGGCGGGCCTCGCGCATGTGCCGACGACGCTTGAAGTCGAGGCGGAGCGCGCGGTGTCGCGCGGCCTCGGCGGCAGTTGCAGCGTGCCACTGGCGGCGCATGCGACCTGGCACGCCGACGGCCGCCTGCAGCTGGCCGCCGCCCTCGGCGACGCGCGTGATCCGCGCCGGGTGCTGTTGAGGGCGGAGGCGCCAGCAGCAGTCGTCGACGTCGCCGCCGCGCGCGCGCTCGGCGCGCGGGTGGTCGACGCGCTGCGCGCGGCCGGCGCCGACGGCTACCTGGAAGCGGCCGCGAGCGCCTGAGTCGCGCGCTCCGGAACGCTGCATCCTGTGCGCCTGATCGTCACCCGGCCGGCGGCGCAGGCCCAGGAGTGGGTGGCGCAGCTGCGCGCACTCGACATCGATGCCGTGGCGCTGCCGCTGATCCGCATCGAGCCGGTCGCCGACGACGCGCCGCTGCG
Source organism: Rubrivivax sp. (assembly GCA_040007675.1). Lineage (GTDB taxonomy): Bacteria > Pseudomonadota > Gammaproteobacteria > Burkholderiales > Burkholderiaceae_C > Rubrivivax. The sequence goes on along the minus strand of JBDTUO010000181.1, from coordinate 3,203 downwards.
CGCGGCCTGGAGCGGGTTGTCGGCGTTCGCACTCGTGTTCTTCGTCAGCTCGAATGCGGTGGCGCACTTTTTCGCCGCCCGCCCAGCCGCCGCGTCCTGGCCGCAGGGCTTGCGCGCCGCGGCGCCCGGGCCGGGCACCGCGCACGCGCTGCGCCAGGCGGGTGTGCCGGCGGGCGCGGTGGTCGAGCCAGCCGCCGACGCCACCAGCCTCGACTCCGAGGCGGTCTGGGAGCGCCTGCAGCATGACGACTGGCGCGGCCGTCGTGTGCTGCTCGTGCGAGGCGAGCACGGGCGCGACTGGCTGGCGACCCAGTTGGGCGACGCCGGCGCGCAGGTCGATCCGCTCGCCGCCTATGCACGCCGGCCACCGCGCCTGGACGACCACGCGCGCGAGTTGCTGGACGGCGCGCTGGCGGCGCCGGCGCAGCAGGTCTGGCTGTTCAGCAGCAGCGAGGCGGTGCGCCGCTTGCACACGCTGGCGCCGTCGCTCGGCCCCGGCGCCTTTGCGCTCGCGACGCACGAGCGCATCGCCGCGGCCTGCCGGGGGCTGGGTTTCGGCACCGTGCGGCAGTGCGCTCCGACGGCAGCCGAGGTGGCGGCAGTTGCCCGCTCGTTCGGGGTCGGCCCGATACAATCGACGCCGCCGTGAACGCCTTGCCCGATCCGCGCGTGGGGCCCGACGCTGCGGCTGCCGCGCCACCCCCTCCTGCCAGCCCACCGGCTGCCGGCGGCCCGCCCGCCATGCGCCTGCCGTGGGCCGGCTGGCTGACGCTGATCCTGCTGCTGGCCTCGTCGGTGACGGCGAGCTGGCTCGCTTTCAGCGCGCAAACCCGGGTGCGCACGCTGGAGAGCGAACTCGTCAAGCGACTGCAGCTCAGTGCGGACCAGGCGATCGAGGCACGCCTGGCGGCCCGGCAGGCGCAGGAGGTGTCGCGCGACGCCGCCGCCAAGCTGGCGCTGCTGGAGGCCCGCGTCGCCGAATCGACGGTGCAGCGTTCGCAGATCGAGGACCTGATGCAGTCGGTCGCACGCTCGCGCGACGAGAACGTGGTGGCCGACGTCGAGGCAGCGCTTCGCGTGGCGATGCAGCAGAGCGCGATCACCGGCAGCGCCGACCCGGTGCTGACCGCTCTGCGGCAGTCGGAGGAGCGCCTGGCCCGCTACAGCGAGCCGCAGCTCGAGCGGGTTCGGCGCGCGCTGGCCAGTGACGCCGAGCGTGTGAAGGCGGTTTCAATCACCGACGTCTCCGCGCTCGCGGCGCGCCTCGACGACGTCATCCGCCAGGTCGACGATCTGCCGATGCTGGTCCGCCCCGAGCCGCGCACCGCGCGGTCGGTGCGTCCGGCCCGCGGTGCGGCGGCATCCGCGGTCGGCGCGGCGGCGGCAGCGCGCCCGCCTGCCGTGGCGTCGACGGCGGCGGCGTCAGCGGTCGACGGAGGCGCGGCCGATGCCGGCTGGTCGCAGCGCTGGAGCGACTGGGGCGCCGTCGTGTGGGCCGAGGTGCGCGCGCTCGTGCGCGTGACGCCGATCGACCAGCCCGAAGCGATGCTGGTGGCGCCGGAGCAGGCCTATTTCCTGCGCGAGAACCTCAAGCTGCGCTTGTTGAATGCGCGTCTGGCGCTGCTTTCGCGCCAGTACGACACGGCGCAGGCCGATCTGCGTGACGTGCGCGTCGCGCTCGAGCGCTACTTCGACCGCGGCGCGCGTTCCGTGCAGGTGGCGACCGAAACGGTGCGCCAGATCAGCGGGCAGGCGCACCTGGTCATCGTGCCGCGACCGGACGCGACGCTCGCCGCGCTGGCCGCGGCCGGTGCCGGCCGCTGAGGCCCGGCGCGAAGGTTCATCGCGATGCGCAACATCGTCTGGCTCGTGCTGCTGTTCACCGCCGCCGTGGTGGCAGCGGTGACCTTCGGCCGCAACGACGGCCTCGTGAGCTTCTTCTGGAACGGTTGGCGCGCCGACCTGTCGATGAACCTGTTCGTCATCGCGCTGGTAGCCGTCGGCGCGATCGTGCTGCTGGCGGCGCAGACCGTCATCACGCTGTTGACGCTGCCGCGGCGCGCGGCCCAGCGGCGCGCGCTGCGGCGCGAGCGGGCCGCGAACGCGGCGTTGCGCGAGGCGCTGGCGGAGTACTTCAGCGCGCGCTACAGCCGCGCACACAAGGCCGCGCAGCGGGCGCTGGCGCTGCACGCGGACGACGCCAACACCGACCGCGAGTTCGGGGTGCTGGCGCACGTGCTGGCCGCCGGCAGCCTGCACCAGTTGAGCGACCGCGTGCGCCGCGACGAGCAGTGGTCGGCACTGGCCGTGCTGCTGCGCACGCCGGGCGGGCTGCGGCGGGCCGACGACGGCGCACGCCTGCTGGCGGCAGAGTGGGCGCTCGAGGATCGCGACGCGGCGCGCGCGCTGACGCTGCTGTCCGAGCTGCCACCCGGGGTGGCCCGTCGCACCCAGGCGCTGCACCTGCGCCTGCGCGCGGCGCGCCTGGCCAAGCAGCCGCAGGAGGCGCTGCGCACTGCTCGGCTGCTCGCCCATCACCAGGCGTTTTCACCTGACGTCGCGCGTGGCCTGCTGCGATCGCTCGCGATCGAATGCCTGAACGAGGCCCATGACATCGATCAGCTGCGCCGCCTGTGGGCCGGGCTCGACGCCGCCGAGCGGCGGGATCCGCACGTCGCCGGCCCCGCCGCCGAGCGTGCCGTGGCGCTGGGTTCGGCGGCCGATGCACGCGCGTGGCTGCTGCCGCACTGGCAGGCCCTGTCGACCCTGGATGTGGACGAGCGGACCCGTGTTGCGCGTGCGCTGGTGCACAGCGTGGAAGGCATCAGCGCCGACTGGTTGCCGACGCTCGAGGCCGCGGCGGGGCGGCACGGGCTCGAGCCCGCGGTGCAGCTGGCGGTGGGTGCCGCCTTTGCCGAGCGCGAACTCTGGGGCAAGGCGCGTGCGCTGCTGGAATCGGCGGCACGGGCGGGCGACCTGCCGCCGGACCTGCGGCGCCTGGCGTGGCGGCAGCTGGCGGCGCTGGCGCGCGAACAGGCCGACGAAGGGGCAGCGCTCGAATGTGATCGTGCCGCCGCCACGCTCGGCGGCTGAGACGGGCTGCGGCGGCGTGCGAAGCGACGACGGCGAACTGCTACAATCACAGGCTGCGCGGCTGTAGCTCAGTTGGATAGAGTACTTGGCTACGAACCAAGGGGTCGTGG